>DPWT01000175.1 GCA_003527555.1 Verrucomicrobiales bacterium
GGTTAAAAAAGCTGCAAAGAAGGTTGTTAAAAAAGCAGTGAAGAAAAAAGTGGTCAAAAAGAAATCGGCAAAAAAAACACTGATAAAGAAGGTAGTAACTGAGAAGAAGGCCATTGTCAAAAAAGCCGCGGCCAAGAAAAAAGCTGCAAAAAAAAGTCTTCCGGTGAAAAAAGCTATCGTCAAGAAGAAGGTAGTCGCTAAAAAGAAGGTGAAGCTCATAGGCTTTGCTAGGAAGCAGCACCAGCGTTTACTTGACCTCAGGGATGGGATACTTGACGCGATGAATGGCATCACACACGATACTCTCAAAAATACTGATGGTGTTGAGACTGGGGGTGGTCAGCACACTGGAGATGCAGGTAGCGATGCCTATGACCGTGACTTCGCATTGAATCTTTTGGCCAAGGAGCAGGATGCTCTCAGTGAGATCGAGCAAGCAATTCAGCGGGCGGAGACTGGGCTCTATGGTGTGTGCGAAATGTCTGGCGACAAGATTCCCAAAGTGCGTTTGGAGGCGATTCCATTTGCCCGTTATACGGTCCAATGTCAGGCTAAGTGGGAGATGGAGAATGGAAATCTTCGCAGAGCTGGAAATTCTGAATTCGGCTTTTCCAACGGCAGTAGGCGTTAAAATCGACTAAAATCGCACTCCCATAGATTCTCTGCTTGACCAATGCACGGAAATGCGTAGTTTTCGCCCCCCTGCAAGGACACACACTTTAACCGAGTCAACCTACAACTATCTCCAACAATCATGGCACGCGACATCATCATTCTCGAATGCACCGAAGCAAAGGCAGAAGGAAAACCTACTTCTCGCTACACTTCCACACGTAACAAGAAAAGTCTCAACACCCCAGGGCGTTTGGAAAAGGTAAAGTATAATCCATTTTTGCGTCGCCGCACGCTACACAGAGAGCTCCGCTAATCCCACAACATCTTTTTATTTTTTATCATGTCCGCAATATCTACTCCTAAGAACAAAGAACGCCGCATCGCATACTGGAAGGCTAACCGCCCGATGCCCCATCGTCGTCACGACATACCAGAAGCTGAGGTTGATTACAAAAATGTAGAGCTCCTAAAAAAATTCACCACTGAGACAGGCAAGATTCTTCCTCGTCGTGTGACTGGTGTCTCTGCTAAGCTTCACCGTAAAATAACACGCGAGATTAAGCGTGCACGTGCTTGTAATCTTCTTGGTTAATAATTCCAGTTTACAGGTCATCACTTTCTAAGCCTGTCCGCTGATTCCGGGCAGGTTTTTTTTTACCTATCATGAAGGAACTCAAGGATACCCAAAACGAGTCAGACGACCGTAATATTGCGATCGATCGAGTTGGCGTGAAATCCCTGAGATTTCCATTAGAGGTCAGAAATAAAGATGGGAGTACGCAGCGAACTGTGGCCACGACCGCGCTTGCCGTGGATCTGCCGCATCACTTTAAAGGTACGCATATGAGTCGCTTTGTTGAGGTGCTTAATTCCCATGGCAACTGTCTAGATGTGCGTGAGATGAGAGCCATTCCTGAGGAGTTACTTGGAAGGCTGGATGCACGTAAAGCGCATGTAGAGTTTCGTTTTCCGTTCTTTCGCGTTAAGCAAGCTCCTGTTACAGAAATGAGCGGTGTAATGGACTATGAGGTGGTGTTTGAAGCAGAGTCTGATGTTGATGGGAACCACGATTTTATCCTGACTGTCATTGTCAATGTTGCGACGCTCTGCCCATGTTCCAAGGCGATCAGTGAGCGTGGAGCACATAATCAACGTGGTACTGTTACCTATTCAGTAAGGTTTAATGAGTCGATATGGATCGAGGATCTGGTGGAACTTGTTGAAGCATCAGCAAGTTGTGAGTTGTATAGTTTGCTCAAGCGGCCGGACGAAAAAGCGGTCACTGAGCATGCCTATGATAACCCAGTGTTTGTTGAAGACTTGGTGCGTAACATCGCGGCTCGGTCCAATGCTCAAGAAAATATACGGTGGTATAGAGTGGAGGCAGAAAACCACGAGTCGATTCATAATCACAACGCATACGCGGTAATTGAAAAAACATTATCCTCTGAGTAAGAGGCGTGTACGTTATTCTTTTTGGGTTTATTGAAAATCGTGCGTGCAGAATTTTTTCTCTACGATATTAAAGGTTGATGGCAGAGAGCAATGATCTACGCAGACCTTACCTAACCCTTCCTGGAGTTACTGGTATGCCATCTGTGAGTGAGCTTATCGCGAGCATGCCCGATGAGCAAAAGCATCGATTTGAATCTTCAGGAGAGTTTATTCGTCGACTCGCGCATCGGATTTCCAAGTGGCGTGAGGGTTTGCCTGCAGATCAAGAACCGGCAATTGTTGCTTTGCTGTCCAATGGTGACTCCGTGGAAGTCCACACTCTGGGTGAAGACGGGCACTCTAGCGTAGTTGTCGAGGGTAGGCTTAATGGTATGCCATGCATGTTTATTAGCCACCAGTCGAGTTTCCAGGTGGTGTGTTATACTCGTAAAATTGAAGAGAAAACCGAGCGCCGCAAAATCGGGTTTTACGTTGGAGGAGAGGAAATCAAGGCGTAGCTCCGTGCTGCTGTATGATTTGGAGGGATTTGAAGCCATTGATTTATAGACAGATGATTGCATTTCTGGCGTTAAATGAGTAATGATATCACATCTTAGTGGTCACCCACCTATTGAAGTATGACAGACCTACTTATTTCACCTGCACGCGACAGTGGTTGCAATGATTTAGAGCTTCTAGCCGAGGTTGTGCAAACGGCTGCACAGCAGCAACGATCACCGGTAGATGATATCTTAGATTCTGGTAAAGTCGAGGAGGAGCCATATCTTCGCGCGCTATCGGGGAAATCGGGTATGGATTGGGTCGCGAGTATTTCTGAATTTGAAAATATCGAATCGTTGCGGTCCATTTGTGGTCCTCGTGTGGCGTTGGCTCATCAGGTTTTACCTACTGAAATCATAGATGTTGAAGGAGCGCAGTGCATGGTCCTGTTGACTTATGATCCACTTAATTTAATCGCCCGACAGGCCGCAACCCAGCAAATAGATATCCCAATTATTTGGCGAATGGCATCGCGCCGTCGCATTCATGACGCTTTGCGCATGCTATACGGGGTAGGGGCTGATACTTTCGAGCAAATTCTCGAAGGGCGTGATCTCGATTATGATAATTTAGAAACTGCAGATGAGGCTAATGTTATCGATGCAGACGAGGATGAAGAGGCAAGTGTTGTCAAATTTGTTAATCAAATTATCCGTGAAGCACTTCAGCAGCGGGCGACCGATATCCATGTGGAGCCACTGCATGATAATTTGCGTATACGTTATCGAATCGATGGCTTGCTGGTTGACGTTACCGTGCCCGATAATATTAAAGCGCTACAAAGCTCTGTTATTTCACGCCTGAAAATCATGGCGCACTTGGATATTGCAGAGCGGCGATTACCACAGGACGGGCGAATCAATTTGCAGTTTGAGGGGGATACCATTGATGTGCGTGTGGCTACCGTACCCACCGTTGAGGGCGAAAGTGTCAGTCTTCGTCTATTGAACCAGGAAAAATTCACGATCGATCGCCTAGAGCTTGAGCCTTTCGTCAGGGAGAAAATCGAGCAATTACTGACTCTATCAAATGGAATTTGCCTTATAACTGGACCTACCGGATCTGGTAAATCCACCAGTCTTTATTCATTTCTCAGTGAGGTCAACTCACCAGACACACGTATTGTTACGATCGAGGACCCAGTGGAGAACAAGCTGCCCGGTGTTATGCAAATTGCGGTGAAGTCGGAAATCGGCCTCACATTTGCTAGCGGCTTAAGATCTATCCTTCGTGCTGATCCTAATATCGTAATGATTGGTGAGATACGAGATCTGGAAACAGCCGAGATTGCCATCCGTGCCTCACTCACAGGCCATTTGGTATTTAGTACGTTGCACACTAACGACGCGATGGGCGGTATCAGTCGTCTGATGGATATGGGTGTCGAGTCATTTCTTGTCTCCGCATCTGTGCGCGCTTTTTTGGCCCAGCGGCTGGTTCGCCGTCTTTGCCCAAAGTGTAAAAAACCTCATGAATTGACTGCTCAGCAACGTGCGGATTTGGAGATACCGAGTCACATTCATGGGCAATGTTACGATGCTGTCGGCTGTGATCATTGCCGAAACACAGGCTTTAGTGGTCGACTTGCCATCTATGAGGTAGTTTTACTCACCGAGGAAATGCAGGATTTGATTGTTAAAGGGGAAGATACTCGTATCCTAATGAAGCAAGCATACCAAGATGGATATGTGCCAATGCGTGAATACGGGTGGCACAAGTGCCTGAGCGGCCAAACGACCCTAGAGGAAGTGATTTCTGTGACCAGTGCGGAGCTTGGTTGAAAACACTAAGGGTAATTTTTAAATTTGATCATCAATGGCAGTATTTACCTATAAAGCATTGGCAAAAGATGGGGCCGTTAATCAAGGTGAGATAACGGCCGTTGATAGGCCTGAAGCTCTAAAACTACTTGATAAGCGGGGTCTGCAGCCTGTGAAGTTATCAGTGGCGTCTGTTCCAAGTAATGAAAAGAAAGCATCGCTAAATACCGAAAAATCGTTGCTGGCTAAAGCAAGAACAGAAAATTCTGATCGGCTGATTGGACTTAAGCGTGCCGAAGTAGTTCTTTTTACTGAGGAGCTGAGTGAGATGCTGGGTGCTGGTCTGCAGCTTGAGCCAGCGCTAAAATCGATGGAAAACCGCGAAGAGCTAGGCTCACTCAAGGAGGTGTCTAGAAAGGTGCGTCAGTACGTGCGTGACGGCGGTAGCTTCTCTTTGGCACTAAAAAGAACAAGTGATAGTTTTGGTCCTCTCTATTGTAGCCTTGCAGCCGCAGGAGAGGCGAGTGGAGCTCTTGATACAATTCTCAAGCGCCAGGCGCACTATCTAAAGACGCTGCAGGAACTTCAGGGTAAGGTTACACTGGCGCTTATCTACCCAGCTTTTCTGGTCTGTGCGGGCATCGGTGTAGGTATCATTTTCATCACCCAGCTTATCCCACAGCTTACAGATCTCATTTCTAGTACGCCAGGGGGCAAAATTCCATTGGGTGCTAAATTACTCATTGGAGCCAGTGATTTTTTTCAAGAGTGGTGGCTCGTTTTATCGCTTCTTCTGATCGGGGGGGCATTGGTTTTTAAAGCGTGGAAAGATGCTGAGTCGAACCGACTCACTTGGGACCGAGCCAAGCTTAGATTGCCGCTTGTGGGCAATGTGATTGAGTCGCGGTTTTACGTGCAGTTTCTTGAGACCCTTGCGAACTTAGTTGAGAATGGTCTGCCTCTGTTGCGTTCGTTGGAGCTTTCCCGTGATGCAGCTCAGAACTTACACATTCGTGGTCATCTTGACCGAGTTATTGACATGGTAGGTGATGGGCGCACATTTTCTCGTGCTCTCTTAAATACCGGTATTTTCCCTCCATTACTGATCGATATGGTTTCGGTGGGAGAAAAAACAGGGAAGCTCGATAACTCTCTGCGCCGTGCAGCAGAACGCTACGATTCTGAACTCAACAAAAACCTTTCACGTGTCATGGAGCTGATCATGCCAATTGTTCTAGTCGTCATGGCGGTTCTGATTGGTACAATGGCTTACCTGATGATTACAGCCATTCTTCAGACCATTAATAACTTGGGTGGAAAGTAGGTTGAATTTCTATTTGGCATTTGTAATTCAGAGTTTAAATAAAACTATGCAAAAAGGTCAGGATGAAATTGCTGCTATGCGTGAGGAATATGGTAGTCGGGAGCTACGCCGTAAGAATCTGTTTGCGGATCCTATAGAGTTTTTTGACAAGTGGTTCGCTGAGGCACGTGAAATAAAGTTGCACGAGCCTAACGCGATGACGCTGTCCACCGTGGGTCTTGACGGTTGTCCGGCATCGCGCACAGTGCTGATGAAGTTTTTCAGCCAAGAAGGGTTTGTTTTTTATACGAATTACGGTAGCGCTAAAGCCAAAGAAATCACTGCAACTCCAAAAGCCTCTCTTTTGTTTCCTTGGCTTCCGTTAGAGCGTCAGGTGCGGATCGAGGGAGATGTGGAAAAAGTTAGTGCCGCTGAGTCTTTGAAATACTTTGCCTCACGCCCACGTGAAAGTCAGATCGGCGCATGGGTGTCAGATCAATCAAGTGTTATTGATTCACGCGCCCTGCTGCTCAATAAAATAGCAGAGTTGGAAGCTAAGTTCAAAGGTGGCGACGTGCCACTACCCAGCTTCTGGGGTGGGTATCGTGTCAAGCCCGCCCGCATTGAATTCTGGCAAGGAGGGAAGGGCAGGGTGCATGATCGATTCCTTTATAGCGGGCATGATGATGGTTGGAGCATCGAGAGGCTGGCCCCATAGAGATGGTCAGGTAGGGTTAGCGTTTTTTATCAGCCTTCAGCCTGAGTGTTAACATTTCTATGGCGTATTGTTTGCCCAGAAGGTGTATGCTTTGTTGATTGAAATGCCAGCGATCAATAGTTTTAAGATCTTTTGAACTGACAAATGCTGTGTGGGATACTTTTTTTGGGAGCTTTGCTATTTGCGCATTGATCTTGGGCACCTTGTTGACCTGTCCTGCGATAAATGGAAGATCAGGTGCGTCTAGATCTTTTCGCAGACTTGTGATGAGATCTTTAAGTTTCTCCAAATAGCCGTCTGGGTTACCGCTGTTGCTTTCTCCCTGATGCCATAAGATTCCTTTGAGCGTGCCTGATTTCTGTGCTTCTTGTGTTCTACGCACTGCTTCTTTGTAGAATCGAGTGTCTTTTTTCCACTGCTCGATTTTGGTGCCGCCCTTTGCGTTCACCACCAGCCCGAGTGAGATGTCCTTGTGTTTTTTGAGCATTTCCAGGGAAAAACTGTAGCCGGGGTTGAGCTTTTGCATACCGGCACCTTTTCTAATGGTAGAATAAATATTCAGAGGGTTCTTGGCGGGTTCCCAACTGTCTTTTCCATTTAATAAAAAACATCTCGGGATTACGGTCGCTTCGTTTTCTGAAAATGGTGCACGCCCAGCCATGTTAGATTGGCCAATAAGTAGATAAACGTGGAGGTTTTCCTTTTTACCTTGGTAAGTTCGCTGTTTTTCTTTTTGAGCTTGTACTGATATTATAAATATCCAACAAAAACTCAGCATGATTGCTTTGATGTAGTGCGTTTTTTTTCTCATATCGACATTAAGTAGTCGTCATACCTCTGTTCGCTTCAAAACAGTCGCTTTTGCCGGATCACTTGCTGTCAAATGAGCGATGGCGATGGCGATGGCATCGGCGGCATCGTGCGGTGGGGTCTCAGTAAGGCCGAGTAGGGTGCGAACCATGAAGGCGACCTGTTGTTTGTCGGCGTTACCATTGCCGGTGACTACCTGCTTCACTTTTTTTGGTGAGTATTCGTAGGTCTTGAGTCCAACTTCAGCTGAAGCAATTAGTGAAGCAGCACGTGCAGCTCCCATGGTGATAGCTGTTCGATGTGACTGAACATAAATGATGCCCTCGACCGCAGCCTCGTCAGGTGCCCATTTCTTAATCAGATTAGCTATACCAGTGTGTATGGCGGCTAGGGCTGCAGACTGGGGAATATTTGAGGGTATGGTAATGACTCCAAAGTCGCAGACTTTTTGTCCATGGTGGTCGCCCTCCAACACAGCATAGCCTGTGTTACGAATAGCGGGGTCGATGGCGATTACTCTCACGCCGGAACAATAACTGATTTATACTATAACAAAATCACCGTATTACTTTCTTCTTCTGCGAGGTGCCGGGCGGCGCTTCTTACGGACGGACTTAGCTGGCGATGCGTCTAACAGGGCTGTGTATGTATACTCAAAGTTTTCAAGCTTGCGGCGTTCAATCTTTTTATCAACAAAGTTTTCTACGGCGGTAGCGAAATCGATTTCGTCTGCAGTAAGAATTGTAAAGGCATCGCCTTCGGATTCAGCTCGCCCAGTTCTTCCAATTCGGTGAACGTAGTCCTCTGAGTTCTCTGGCACACGGTAGTTAATGACGTGGGTGACAGTGGAGATGTCAATACCGCGGGCAGCGACGTCTGTGGCAACAAGTATGTTGTAGGTGCCATCTTTAAATCCGCCGAGAGCTTTTAATCGGTCGGACTGCTTGACGTCTGAGTGCATAGCGACCACTTCATCGTGTCCTGTCCCTTTAATTAGCCCAGTGACAGTGTCGGCTTCTTTCCGTGTGCGGGTAAAGATCATTACGGAGTGAAATTCTGTGCGCTCTAGTAGAGCCAGAAGTAGGTCATCGCGTTGATCCATGGAGACTGGGTAAAACGCATGATTGACCGTATCAGGGACGGCGGCGCGCGCAATTTCGACGGACTCCGGTTCATGTAGGCACCATTGCGCAAACCCTTGAATGGCAGGCGGCATAGTGGCTGAGAAAAAAAGCGTCTGTCGTGATGACTCATCGTTATTCCATGGGCAGAGATTGACGATTTTCCGCACGATAGGGAGGAATCCCATGTCGAGCATGCGGTCGACTTCATCAAGAATGAGGATTTTAATTTCACCAAAACGCATCGTGCCGCGGTAAAAGTGATCAATGAGGCGTCCGGGTGTGGCCACTACGATATCTGCTTTAGCCATCTGTTCATCTTGTTTCCCATAGCCCATGCCTCCGTAGATGAGAGCCACTTTGCAACCAGTATGTTTGCCGTAGTGCTCGAACTGCTCTGCGACCTGGTGAGCAAGTTCACGAGTGGGCTCCAGCACAAGAATCTGCGGTTTGCCGAGCGCATTAATTTTAGATAGAGAAGGTAGCGCAAATGCTGCGGTCTTGCCCGTGCCAGTCTGAGAGGCGCCAATTACATCTTTGCCTTCTAAGATAGAGGGGATGGCTTTCGCCTGTATGGGCGTTGGGTTCTCATAGCCGGATTCAGTTACGGCGGAAAGAACGGCATCGGAGAGTCCGAGATCGGAAAATGACATAACGCGAAGTAGTGCGATTGATTGCCTCTGTAAAGGCTAATGGGATAATTACTCAGAGGCTGAAATACGATTAACATCGAATTTTTACTACAATCACCTGTAAATTATTGTTTTGTGTAAGCCTAGCTTTGCTTGATATTTGGCTGGAAACGAGTAATTTAACTAGGAGTTAGGATTTGCTGGTGGATTGCTCACAATCATATGATATACAACAAAAGAAGATGGCTGAGAATGACAAGGAAGATAAAGAATTGCAGCAGGCATATGCGCACACGCGCAAGAGTCTGATTGCTAGGCTGGACAACTGGGAAGACCAGCGGACTTGGGATGATTTCTACAAAACTTACTGGAAACTCATTTATGCGGTTGGGTTGAAAGCGGGGCTGCGATCAGATGAGGCGTTTGACGTAGTTCAAGAAACCATCCTATCCATTGCTAAACAGAGTAAGAAAAACATGTATGATCCCGACAAGGGCTCGTTCAAATCATGGTTGATGAACATGACCCGTTGGCGTATCAACGATCAATTTCGGAAACGTAAAAAAGATACAGCCATGAATATTGGTGAATGGGATGATGAGGGTCAGAAAACATCCGTAATTGATCGTATGGAAGATCCTAACAGAGGGGCGCTTGAGCGTTTGTGGGATGTAGAGTGGAAAAAGAATCTTGCCGATGCGGCTTTGGCGCGAGTGAAATCTCAGGTGTCGCCTAAGCAATATCAGATCTTTGATTGCTACGTTATGCGTGAATGGACTGCAACTAAAGTACAAGAACAGTTAGGTGTTAGCATGTCTCAAGTCTATCTTGCCAAGCATCGTGTAGGGAAAATCCTTAAGAAGGAATTGACAAGACTAAACGAGGATGAGGGATAGGGAACGGTTAGAGCCGGTCATTCCGGATCATGAGGTGCTCCGCAAAGTTGGGGGCGGTTCTTATGGTGAGGTTTGGCTTGCGCAGGGAGTAACTGGTGCGATGCGCGCAGTGAAAGTAGTACGCCGCGAAGATTTTGAAGATGAACGTGGGTTTGAGAGAGAATTTGAAGGTATACTAAAGTATGAGCCGATTTCTCGTAGTCATCCAGGTTTGGTGAACATTCTTCATGTTGGTCGAAGCCTCAAGGGAGATAAGAATGAGTTTTATTACTATGTCATGGAGCTCGGTGAGGATATTAACTCAGGGCGTGAGATAAATGCTGTGGAGTATGAGCCGCGGAATTTAAGGACTGATTTAAAAAAAGCGGCCGGGAATCCCATTGATCCTGATGTAGTAATTGATGTTGGGCTTTGCCTTGCTGAAGCATTGGTACATCTTCACGCTAAGGGGTTGGCGCATAGGGACATCAAACCGTCTAATATTATTTTTGTAGATGGTAAGGCAAAGTTGGCTGATATCGGTTTGGTTGCGACGCGTGGACAACGTACTTTTGTGGGTACGGAGGGTTTTGTTCCACCCGAGGGTCCTGGATCAGCGCAAGCTGACGTCTACGGCCTAGGCAAGGTGCTTTACGAGATGGCAACGGGAATGGATCGTCTGCAATTTCCTGAACTTCCAGATGAGTTTCCTGAGAATAGTAGTGTGAAGCGTTGGATGGCTCTCAATCAGGTGATTTGTGATATTTGTGAACCCCGCGTATCTAAGCGCAACATCAAGACTGCAGACGCGCTTGCTGAGGCATTGGTTAGAATACAGCGAGGCAAAAGATTGAAGCGCCGCTTGCATGGTAGGGCGTTCTCGTTGATTCCTTTGGCGGCATGTCTGATGTTGGTAACTTGGTTGTTTCGTGAAGAAATTCCGTGGCCAGTGAAGGCTCCTGATCCGGTTGCCGCAGGACAGTTAACTCCTCCCGAGGTTAAATACGGGTACGTTAAAGTTATAAGTGAGCCTGAAGGTGCAGAAGTTTATGATGGGGAGGGTGATTTTATGAGTATCACTCCCATGAAAATTGTTCGCATGCGAGCAGGGCAACAGTTCGAGTTTGAGTTTAAGCTAGAGGGTTATCGAACAGAGCGTGAGGAAGGTATTATCGTTGCTGATCAAACCCAAGTTGTTGAAAAAATCATGTCAATCTATGCACCTCCAGTGGCAGGACAAGAGTGGGTAGACAATTTTGGTCTTCCTTACTTACCGGTAGACGAATATCACGTCAGCTCAGGTTTTGTTCGTGCCTATCAATGGCGCAGATTTACAAAGGCAACTCAGAGTGAAAGAGAGTATGAGACGATTAAGCATAGTGAGAGCGGTGTGAACAGAAGTATTGTTCTTGTTAGTCAGAAAGATGCACAGGCATATTGTGAGTGGCAGACAAAGCAGGCTTCTACTGAGGGATATCTGAACGATGCACAATATATATCGCCGAGGCTGAATTTAGGTTTTAACAGCCGCGAAATGTCAAATAAGGCCAAGGCAAAAAAATTATTACCTTTTCATTGTGTAGTAAAAAATATTGCGTTTGCTCATGTGGTTATCCGAAGCAACCCGCCCGGATCTTCAATTTTTATAAATGATGAATACCGGGGCACTGCGCCACTTACGCTCACACGATTGAAGCCAGGTGAATTTCAGGTTAGACTCGAGCTGGATGGTTTTAGGCATTATATCACTACGGTGAAACTCAATGAGATGGATCGGAAGGAGGTTAATGCGCGCCACATAGCTAACAATAGTGTGGTCTATGGTCGGCCTTGGAAAAACGGTTTGGGTATGAGTTTTGTGCCATTCGGTGAAGATCTAATGGTATCTATTTGGGAGACGCGCATAGCTGATTATCAAGAGTATACTGAAGAGGCGAAGATTGAAAAGTTGCCATTTTCTGGCTTTGCTCAAGGGCCAGACCACCCGGTGGTTCAGGTATCACGGGATGACGCTGAAGGTTTTTGCAAATGGTTAACTGAGAGAGAGCGTAAAGGAGAGCGTATACCAGCTGATGCAATTTATCGCCTTCCTACTGACGAAGAGTGGAGTGTGTTAGTTGGTATTGAAGAAAACCCTGAGGATTCACCTGCTATGCGTGAGTTTCGTCCAGAGCGCATATTTCCGTGGGGTACAGAATGGCCGCCTCAAGAGGCACCTGCCAAAGTAGGAAACATTGCTGATCAAGTCGCTGCACAGGCGACAGATGTCAAGCAGTCGCAAACTCTACTTAACTATAATGACGGATATGAAAAAACATCACCTGTTGGTTCATTTAAGCCCAATAATTTGGGTTTGTTTGATTTGACTGGAAATGCGCAGGAATGGGTCTCCGATGATTACAAGAAAGAGGGAGAATATGGTGTGCTGCGTGGTGGCGGCTGGAACAGCTACCTAGATAAAGATTTATTTGCAGCCGCACGTAATGCGGTACGTGCAAGTAAAAGAAGCAATCTTTATGGTTTTCGCGTGGTTCTTGCCAAAGAGATGAAAGTTCCAGACTCCCCAATAGATGGAGAGCTCCAGCTAGATTCTAACAAAAAACCCGAAAACAACGAAAATTCACCATGATTGAAATTACGACTGAATACCAAGGGCACTTGCGTTGCAAGAACACTCACGGGCCATCTTTAAATATTTGTGAGACAGATGCACCGGTTGATAACAATGGACGAGGCGAATCTTTTTCTCCTACAGACCTTGTAGCGACAGCGCTGGCTAGCTGCATGGCAACTATTATGGGTATTGTAGCAGCTCAAAATGGAATTGATTTGTTAGGGATGACGATCACTGTAAATAAACACATGTCAGAGAACTTGCCACGTCGTATTTCAAAATTAGATGTGAAGATTGAGGTGCCGCTCGTTGAGAGTCATCCGCAACGAGAGTTGTTGGAGAGTTCGGCTATATCTTGCCCAGTTTACCATAGCTTGAATCCAGAAATTGAGGTGTCGATCGTTTGGTGCTGGCAAACTACGAGTTAAAAAATACTCAACAAGCAATCCAGAAGTCCACACCTTCTTTTCTGTTGGATGCTAGTAGGTCTGCTCGGATTACATCGCGAGCCCCTCGGGTGCCCACATAGCTGACTATTACAGCTTGCTCTGCAGGAGGAAGATTAGTGGGTGAGACAACCTGTCGACCATGAAGGCTTTGCCCGATTTTACGTGGATCAATATCAATAAATCCTGATGCCTTATTCCATGAATGTTCTAGTGGTTCAGCACATTTTCTAGCGGGGCGTCCTGCGCCCCATATCCATAGTTCTTTATTACCGCAACCTGATGCGATGATTGCATTTGCTAGGTAAGGGGCCTTTATGTGGTGAAACGCCATTGGGTTATATCGCGGATCATTTCTGGAGAGCCGAGTAGCTGGGTCGTACCACTTGTGGAGCAATTTGTTTACTTTACCTATTTTTACGCCAGCATTTATCCAGCGCAGAATCATTTCATAATCTTCGGGGAAATCACCATCGCGATAACCTCCAAGATTTGTAACTAGTTCCCGACGATACATCAGCGTGGGATGGGGGAAAGGAAGATCAATAAAACGGTTCAGTGCAATTTCATCTGAGGTTATGTGGCGATTAGTCCAAGCAACATGATGTGCATATCCTTTTGAGCTAGATGCGTTTCCCGCGAATTCTGCCAGGCATGTAACCGCTGAAAGGTGTGTGCTTTTTTCTAATAACTTAAGCTGTGTCTCTAGTCGTGTAGGGAGAGAAACATCATCTGAATCCATGCGCGCAATAACATCAGCTTTGGCTAGAGAAAACCCATAGTTTGATGCCGATACTACTCCTCCATGAGGTGTGCGCATGAAGCGTATACGCAAATCGTTTTTTGCAATTGATGCTACGATTTCTGCGCTGCTATCAGTAGAGCCATCATCGACTACAATCAGTTCCCAGCTGGTTATCGATTGTGTTTGGATACTTTCTATGGCCCGCCTTACCGTATGTGCCGAATTGAAGCAGGGCATAACGACAGAAATTGCAGGTGATGATTGCTGAATGATAATCGATGCTACTCGTATTAGCTGTTTAGTGAATACAAAAAAGTTGATTGGATTGAGGCGGGTCGATAACAAATAAATATTAATTTGTTGTTTTAGGAGTGATTGATCATACCGCGGTATTTTCAGTTCACCCTAATTATTAGTTATATGAGTATTACGAGCTCACTGTACCGATAGGATGCTTATGATTAATCTGATTCGGCGTTGTGTGTTTTTATTTTTCGAGCACAATTACGCCTGTGAATACGTCATTTGAAGTTACCCTAGATCAGGTCGTTCATCTTGCTCGTGAAGTTGGCGAGTTTCAGCTGCAACATTTCAGGAAAATGCCCAGTGGGTCCGATGTTATGAAGGCTGTGCGCGAGACAGTGTCGTTTATTGATGTAGAATCAGAGAGAATTCTCCACCAAGGACTCATGCCGTTGATCGATGGCGCTGGATTCTTTGGGGAGGAAACAGGCAAGTCCGGATCGCAAGATCTCGTTTGGATTGTTGATCCATTAGATGGCACCACAAACTTCCTCAGTGGGCTAGATCATTTTTGTGTATCTGTTGCTCTGGTTGAAAAGGGAGAACCCGTTTTGGGTGTCGTTTATAAACCCTTTAGCGATGAAGTCTACTCGTCTGTTAGAGGGGGAGGTGTTCTGTATAATGGTGAGCCTGTTGCGCCTGCCCTACCAGACGCGGCTGCCTCCGATGCTATCTTTATGACTGGGTTTCCGTATCGCTCTCCCGATGTTGCCGATCAGTTTTTTTCAGCTGCGGCAGAAATTCTCACACTTGGCCGTGGTATCCGGCGCTCTGGGAGTGCTGCTCTTGATGTTGCGAACCTTTCTCTCGGATGGCTTCAAGGGTTTTGGGAAACGGATTTGCAGCCGTATGATGTAGCTGCTGGTATCCTTATGCTTAAAGAGAATGGTATTGTCATCACTAATGGAAAAGGTGAACCTTACGACATGCTGTCAGATCGTTTGATGGTTGCGGCTTTACCTAATGTGCATCCAGCACTGCTATATGCAGTTCAGCGTGCATATTCTGGCATTATTTAAAATGGCAGACTGTTTGAACAGTCGTCATTTTTTCATCTATAATTCATTATATTTTCATCATGCGAGGTTAGGGTTATGACCATGAATGAAAATCATCCAGAGAAAATCACCCTAGAACTACCTGCTGATCTCTATTATGCACTTCGAAATGAGGCGATGCGACAAAGTATAGATTTACCAGGTTTTGTGAGGCAAAAGATTGACCTAAAGCCATCGGAAGTAAGGAGTCTTTCACAATTACCGTTGAGTGAGATTTTGGCACGAACACTGCCAGCGCAGAGTGAAGATAGACTCAATTTTTTCGGTTGAGGTGACGAAAAACGGCAGCAAGGGAATATCCCTGCTGCCGTTTGATATTAATTTTTTGCTGCAGACGTTACTCTCTACACCTTGACGGTGTCGATGGTCTGAAGAATGCGGCTTGCAATCTTGTAGGGGCAACCCTGTGAGTTGGGTCGGCGATCCTCAAGGTAGCCCTTGTAGGCGTCGTTTTCAACGAAGCCGTGAGGCACGCGAATGGATGCTCCACGATCGGCAACGCCCCATGAGAACATGTCGATGCTCTGTGTCTCGTGTAGGCCAGTGAGGCGCTGATCGTTGTCAGGTCCGTAAACAGCGATATGCTCCTCGGTAAATTCTTCGAATGCGTCCATAAGCTTAAGGAAGTAGTCCTTGCCGCCAGTCTCACGCATGAATTCGGTAGAGAAGTTAGCGTGCATTCCGGAGCCATTCCAGTCGCCAGTCAGTGGCTTACAGTGCCACTCGATGTCCACTTCGAACTCCTCAGTGAGGCGAAGCAGGAGGAAACGTGCCATCCAGATTTCGTCTGCAGCGCGCTTGGAACCTTTTCCAAATACTTGGAATTCCCATTGGCCTTTTGCCACTTCAGCATTGATGCCTTCGTGATTGATTCCGGCGTAGAGGCAGAGATCCAAGTGGATGTCTGCAATCTCGCGAGCAATTCCTCCGATGTTTTTGTATCCGACACCGCAGTAGTATTCACCCTGTGGGTTGGGGTAGCCGCCTTTGGGGAAACCGAGAGGCACGCCGTCTTTCATCATGAAATACTCTTGTTCAAAACCGAACCAAGTGCCTGGGTCGTCTTTAATGCCGGCACGGGCGTTGGTGGGGTGTGGGGATCCGTCGGGAAGCATGACTTCACACATGACGAGCACACCATTCTCACGAGTGCCGTCAGGGTAGCAAGCAACTGGTTTGAGCACACAATCGGAGTCGCCGCCGTCTGCCTGCTGGGTGGAGGAGCCATCGAAGCCCCAGTCAGGAAGCTGGTCAACGGTGGGGAATTCATCGAATTCCTTCATCATACACTTAGTGCGGAGGTTCTGGACGGGCTCATAGCCGTCAAGCCATACGTAATCGAGTCTGTATTTAGCCATAGTCTTAGTTTTTGTCTTGTTGTAAGTTAGTTGGTTTGTCTGGTTGTGGTGGATACCACGATGAGGAACCTGATAATCAGGCGTTCTCGCGCGATATAACAGCAGATGCTATGCCAAGTTGTAGTTCGATCTAATTTTTAAACCGAATTCCTACTGGTGCTTAACTGGTGTCATTATTCTGTAGAATCCTCCGTTGTATTTACCGCCAGTGTGATCAGCGTGATGTCGTCACGCCCGTCATTGCTGGCAGCGCGGTCCATCAGAGATGACGCGAGGGCTCTTGTCGAGTCTCTGTTTTTGATAAATCCGTCATGGATATGCTTTTCCCAGAGTCCGTCGATCAAACCATCGCTACAAATAAGGAAACGGTCACCCGGTTGGTAAGGAAATGCGACAATATTTGGTTTTGCTTGATGTTTGCCACCGCCAACTACTTGATAGAGCACCGATTTCCTTGGATGGACTCGGAATTGGCGTTCTGAAATCTCTCCTCGATTAAATTTTTTCCATGCAAAGGTGTGGTCTAGTGTCAGCATGGATGTTTTGCCCTTGCGGTGCAAATAGATCCGTGAATCGCCCACATTGGCAAAGTAGAGGTTTTCTGGTGTGAACCACGCCAGTGCGAGCGTTGCTGCCATGCCTTTTTTGTTCTCGTCCTCAGCGGCTTGGGCATTGATGGCAAGGTGAACTGCCTGAATCGCCTGCTGAAGATGAGTGAAGTAGCCGGGCCGAAGCCCTTCAGCTGCGGTTTTAAAAGTGCGAGGGATCATCGATCTTAGCTGCTCAAGCATAAGCCGAGAGGCTACATCCCCAGCGTTGCCTCCGCCCATACCATCAGAAACACCAAAGATAAGGTCATGCACTGCAAGTGAGTGTTTACCATGACTTCCTAATAAATCAGCCCCATTGATGTCTGATGCAAAGACCAACCAAGCGTCGTCATTCAACGACTTTTTACTGCCGGAACGTGTCTGCGCCGTCCACTCGAGCACCGCCGGAGCCAAATCGGACTCAGGTTGCGGGGCGCCGGGGAGGAAGGGGTTGGGCTCTGACATCTGAATTAAGTTATGGTGATGGCTGATCTAATAAAGTTGCTAGCTCAAAATCAATGACGCAGAATTGACCTATTTTGGCGTCGTAGGTGACATTGCGTGGGAAGGGGTCATCGTGGCGGACGCCAAATTCAGTTTCAAGTTTAGCAAAAAGCTGATCACATTTTTTCTGCGATACATCAGGGGCGGGGGCGCCGCAGTTTGAGGTCACGAGATGGAGCTCTGACTCATTGGAGTCAATATACTTGGGCACGAATTTGCAGCCACGTTCTTCGAGCGACTTGAGGATACGAATCTCGGTAGCGAATCGTGTTTCCTTGTCAGTGCCCCGGAAATACTTGTGCACGTTCCCGTAGAAATCGATTTTCACCAGTGATCGGATACCATCTTTCAGGGGACGCATGAACCAAGACTAGTTTTTTGGGATAGAATTAACAGGATATAGGAGGAAAATTTTTAGAGCTCCCCTTAGTTAATAAGGTGCGGCCTATTGATGAATAGGTATGAGGATCGCCCGATGATCGCTGGCCTTATCCCAGTTTGGTGGGTCAAGTATCTTCATGCCTGCTGTGTCGATATCAGGGCTGAGACTTTTACTGACCATAACAAAGTCAAAGCGTGAGTAAATATCTTCACGGCCCCAGTGGTGCGTCCACAAATCTCCGCGTGAATCTTTTGCGTTAAGTACGATTAAACCGGATTTGGCGTTGAGGCGACCCATTGCTGTGCGCATGGTTGGCGTGCGTTTTGTATCATTAAAATCGCCATAAACCAATAAGTGGGTGTCCGGTGTTGCTTGCAGAATATCATTTACGTGGGCGCGCAGCAGACCGCTTTCGGCACGGCGCATGAGTTCCTGGTCGGCATCTGGGATGGGGCGCTTGGACTTGAGGTGAACACCTAGGCAGCGAACTTTTTTGTTAGGGAATTGAATGGTAGCATCAAGGATTCCGCGGCTGATTTTAAAAGGAGTCTTTCCAACTGTGTAGTTATCTTTGTTGGGTTTGCCGGTAGAAATGACTGGAAATTTTGAAATGATTGCCAGTGTGCGGACGGAATCGTATCCTAACAGGTGGTGTGCGTGAGGTAGGTTGATGCCTTTTTCCTTGAGGCGGTTCTGCAAGTCCTTGAGGTCATCCGGTGAGCCAATTTCGCAAATACCGATGATGTCTGGTTTGGCATCCACGATTGTGCTGATGAGCGCTTCAATTTCGTCTTCAGGTTTAGAGGCGTTGGAACTCTTGCCGTTGCTGTAACGCCTCATTGTGAGGTAGTTCTTCAAATTATAGGCGAGAAATCGTACGGGTGATTTTCCTTGGGAGCCTGTGGCTGGAACTCCTTGTTTGTTGTTTTTGGTGGCGTCACTTTTTGTTGTGACTACTTCGGCGGGTTGTTCTGCAGGTTCTGACTGCTGCCAATCGGACGTAGATTTCTTGTCTTTGCAGGCAGAGAAATATAATAAAAAAAATGCCCCGATCAGTGTCGAGGCGATTTTTTTGAAACTGGATTGTTGATGAGCTGTCATTGACAGTGATGCAGGTTTTTAGCTCTCGTCGTCGCGAGGCTTGCTCTCTACGGTGGCTGAGGTCTTGGAGTTAGTCTCAGATGTGACTTCGTCCTCAGCACGAGTGATTTCGTGTTCGAATTCATCCTTAGCTTTTTTGAACTCACCCATGCTTTTACCAAGCCCGCGGGCGAGTTGGGGAAGTTTCTTAGCGCCGAAGAGTAACAGGATGATCAAAAAGATGACCACCATTTCTGGATATCCGAGAGGTCCCATAATATTGTAGTTTTGGTTGTTTGTAGATAATACGTCTGGAGAGAACACTAGCGCCCTCAATCGTCTTTGGCAAACGGAATCGCTTGTAATTACGTGATCCAGTTCATTTGTTTAAAGAGGCTTGTTGATACTTATGATTCGGTCGCAATTTTGCGTGAGCGTTCAGTGGCCGTATGGACGCATTGGGCGACGGTATTTTCGAATTCCAACTCTGCTAGTACAGCCAGTCCAGCCAGAGTGGTGCCACCTGGCGAGGTGACTTGGTCAATTAAGTCCTGCGGAGATTTTGCCGTCTGCTCAAGCATATGAGCAGCACCCATGACGGTGTGGGTGGCGAGTTGAAGCGCATCATCTCTTTCCAAACCTTCTTTTTCGGCCTGATTGGCGAGTGCCTTGATCATGGTGTAAACATAGGCTGGCCCGCTACCTGAGAGGCCCGTCACGGCATCGAGCTGAGGTTCTGTGGTTTCAACGACTATGCCCACTGATTGCATCATTTTTCGGGCGATGCCTAGGTCGTCGCTTGTCGCGTTTTGACCCGCTGCAATACCTGTCGCTCCGTAGCCAATCATCGCAGGGGTGTTGGGCATGGCTCTGATGATTCTCGTTCCTTCGGGGCAGCAGGCTTCCATTTTGTTTATTGTCACGCCGGCGGCGATCGAGATTACCAAATGGTTGGGAGTGATGACCGAGGCGATTTCTTCCAGAATACTGTTAACATACTGAGGTTTTACAGCTAAAAGAATAGTATCGGATTTTGAGGAAAGATCAGTGTTGTTTTCCGCAGGTGAGGCCCCAATGTTATTGACCAGAGTCTCGACCGATTCAGTATTGGGGTCGTGCACAATAATATTTCCGGGGGGGGTGATATTTGATTTTGCTATGCCTCCTATGAGTGCACTTCCCATTCTACCGCATCCGATTAAACCAATTTTCATGTGCGCAAGCTAGACTGAGAATGTGTCATCTGGCAAGTGTGCGGCATGACTTCATGAAATATTCAACAATCGGCGGTATGTTATTTTCCAGTTGCAATTTAAATCACCCGATTTAAGCATGTGCTTGAATTATGAATCAAGAAGGTAACATCACTAAAGCGACCACCAAGGATCGGATCTTGGAGGCCACCGAGTGTTTGCTCGCTGAGCATGGATTCGAGGCGGTATCGTTGCGCGATATCACTGGGGCTGCTGCTGTCAACGTCGCGGCAGTTAATTATCATTTTGGCAGTAAAGAGAAACTTTTTGAAGAAATTCAGTGTCGCTATATTGCACCAGTCAACGCAGAACGCGTGAGGATGCTCAAGCAAGCGATGGTTGATGATCGTGTTGCTACGGTGCGTGATATTTTGGAGGCATTCATGCGGCCGCTGCTGACAGTAGTTAAGCGCAATGAGATGAGTGAGCGGCTTTTCTTCAAGCTCATGGGGCGATGCATAGTGGATGGCCAAGGTGGTCTCCCCGATGCCATGGTTCCTGAATTCAAAGAGGTGGCTAGGGTTTTTACGAATGCATTGATGATGGCGATTCCTGGGATTCATCCGGAGGTTGTGCTATGGCGGTTACACTATACATTTGGCGTAATGGCGCAAACCTTACTACACGGCGAATTATTGGTTAAACTGACACATGGTGCCTGTGGTGAACCGGATGTAGAGACTCAGTTTCAGCAGATGATTGATTTTTGCCATGCTGGGTTTATATCGGGGGAAGGGATGGGTGCGTGAAAAAATTAGCTGTTATTCTTTTAGGGAATGTTTTTTTGAGTGGTTGTTTTGTAAAATCTCCTGAATCATCGATAGGAAAAGTATCGGGTAAATCTCCCTCGGAATGGTCAGCTAATAAATATGCAAAA
>DPWT01000134.1 GCA_003527555.1 Verrucomicrobiales bacterium
GAAAATATTGCCCGGCTGAACCGCGACTATGCTATTGCCTTGGCAAAAGAGGCCACGGTTTAATATTGAGCTTAAACCCGCGCTACCATGAATCGCTTATGTATGCGTGATTTTGGGTTTTGATACAAACGATTCTCCTATTTAAGGGTCAACATCTGCTAATCAGACTTCCTCAACAAGAATCCTCAATCCATCCTCTGAGGTGATTTTCACCTCCGTTCCAGCGGATACAAAGCCTTTAACGGCAGTAATTTCCAGCAGTTTACCATCAAAATCTCCCTTACCTACCGGGCGAAGATCAGTGATTGCAGAACCTTGCAGACCAATGCGTGCACCTTCTGATTCCGTTATGTTTGATGAGTTGCCTGAATCTAGAGAGCCCTTCATCACCATTTTGTTGAAGAGCGGCACATCAGGAAGATAGCGCATCATCAACAGCGAAAGAGCAACAGATCCCAAGAGCCCAACAGCAAGATTGATAGCTGGACGCATGATAAAATCCCATGCTTGGTCAGAATCCCAACCGCGCACGCCATTGTCATCAAATGCTAAATCGTCAACCATCGCCATAAATAAGGTGCCGATAACTAACACAGCACCCAAAACACCGGGTACTAAAATACCAGGGAAAATGAACAGTTCTACCGCAATCAAAATCACTCCCAAAACAAAGAGCAGCATCAATCCGTATCCAGCCATGTTACCAGCTGCGTAGTTACCAAAGAAAAACAGCGAAAATGCAACGAGTGAAATCGCTCCTCCAATACCAAATCCCGGCGTCTTCATTTCTAAATAGGCACCACCAATTCCAACCAATATAAGAATCCCAGAGAACCCAGCCGCTAAAAAAGCAAATTTTTCCATGCCCGACGGTTCAGCCACCACAATCACACGTTCACCGAGTTGCTCTTTTTCTAAAACATCATCGAGATCATAAGCTATTGATTTTGCCAACAACGGTTGACCGTCAAATTCCATGGTCGCCTGCTCCGCATTCAAGGTAAGTAAATTTTCCTCATCTATATATATGTCTCCTTTTTCATAAATAAATTCCATCTTCATCATGGCCGAGGCCAAATCAGGATCATGCCCCTTTTTCTTTGCAACACCACGCACAGCAGCAACTAGATAGGATTCAGCCTTGGCTCGCTCCATTTTCCCCATTTCCTGCCCTTGGGTAACCACTCCAGCTGCACCGATCGCCGATGCAGGTGCCATGTAAATAACATCCGTACCCAAAGCCACAATTGCACCTGCAGAAACTGCATTCGGGTTAACGTACGCTATTGTTCTTGTCTTTATTTTCGCAAGATCCTGCATAAGAAACTCGCTTGTTTCCCATGCAAAACCACCAGGTGTGTTCAAATCAAAAATAATTGCCATTGCACCCTCATCATCGGCACGCCGCACAGTCCTTCGGATAAATTTATAGCGAGGCACCGAAGACAGCTCCTCCATCCCCACTTTAATGACAACCACCTTACCAGCGTAACTATCCTCTGAGGACTTACCGAACACACGCTTATTCGCCTTATTAGCATCTTCATCAGCACGCTGGGATTTATTCACTGGAACCTCTTCTGTCTTCTCCACTCGCAACCCAGAATCCTGCAGTTGCACGCTGGTGTAATTCTGCGCTTGAATCGCTCCCACCATAAGAAAGATCATCACATTCACCCAACAGAAAGAAATTATAGTCTTCATGAGTTCAAAGTAAGCATAAACCCAATAAAACGATAGAGCTAATTGTAATGATCTTCACGAAATATCAAACAGGATAAATAGATGAAAAAACGATTGCATTCTGGGTGCTTATCCCCTTTATTCCCCACCCCCGCGAGCTAAAAATCGCCGTAGGTCCTCTGCAAATCTGCCAACTGCTCATCTTGGGCGACACGCTGATTCACGCTCGCCAGAGGGTAACCCGGTAACCCAATTAACAAAATGTCAGAAGACACATCCAACAATACAGAAAACACAGACACCTCCATTGAGGAAGAAGAAGACAGCGCAGTATTCAAACTAGACCGTTTTGAACTACCAAACCGCTTAACTAAAAATGAGGACACCGAGTCCAACACATATGCGCAGTTCACAGCTGAACCTTTCGAAAGCGGATATGGCCACACAATCGGTAACTCATTACGCCGTGTATTACTTTCCTCACTTGAAGGAGCAGCTATTACGTCCGTTCGTATCGCCGGCGTTCAACACGAATTTTCCAGCCTCCCAGGCTGCGTCGAAGATGTCACAGACATCATCCTTAACCTAAAAAAGGTGAAGTTCAAACACCACGGAAAAGAGCCACGCGTCCTCACAATCAAGGTAGAAAAAGAAGGTAAAGTCACTGCCGCTGACATCCAAGGCGACAACATGTTCACCGTCGTCAACAAAAGGCAACTCATCTGTACGCTCGACCGTAAGGTTAAGTTCGACTGTGAATTCGAAGTCAAGGTTGGCCGCGGATTCAACACGGGTGACGAGAACAAGCACAAGGAAATGCCTATCGGTGTCATAGCTATAGACTCAATTTTCTCTCCTGTGGTTCGCGTCAAGTATGGCGTAGAAGCTACTCGTGTTGGTCAAATGACTGATTACGACAAGCTTGTGCTCGACATCTGGACCGATGGCCGCGTAGAGCCTTCCGACGCTCTTCTGCAAGCATCTGCTATCCTACGTCACCACCTCGATGTCTTCGTAAACTACGACGAGAATGCCGTGGACTTCGAGGAAGCACCTGCCGAGCAGAGTGAAGAAAATGCCGCCCTGAAGAAACTACTCAACATGAGCGTCAACGAGATCGAACTATCCGTGCGTGCTGCAAACTGCCTGAACAACGCTAACATCACCACCGTTGGGCAACTCGCCACCAAGACCGAAGCCGAAATGCTTAAGTATCGTAACTTCGGTAAGAAGTCGCTCAACGAAATCAAGGAGAAGCTCGTCGAGCTTGGCCTTGGCCTCGGCATGAACATTGATCCCACCCTGCTTACTGGAGCACTGCCTACAGTCAATGCACCACGCCTTGGCGCTGAAGAGGAGGCTCCCGTAGGACTCGCCGACCTCATTGCTCAAAACCTTAACGACTAATCGTCCTTAAAAAAGACATCCCATTAACATGAGACACAGAAGAAAGACTGTCAAACTTCAGCGCAACGCATCACAGCGACGCGCTCTACTTACGAACCTTGCTTGCAGCCTGATAGAACATGGTCGTATTCGTACGACTCTCGCCAAGGCCAAAGCATTACGACCAATTGCAGAGAAAATGGTTACACTCGCAAAACGCGGCGACTTACACGCACGCCGTCAAGCGATCGCATTTCTCCGCCACAAGAATATTGCCAAAAAGTTGTTTGAGGAGGTTGCTCCTGCTAGTAAGGACCGACAAGGTGGATACTGCCGTATCACCAAACTGGGAGCACGCATGAGCGACTCCGCACCTATGGCATACATCGAATGGACAGATATTGAGGATATGGCTATCGCCAGCCTCGAAGAGGAAGAATAAGTTTATCGTTTTATCAAGATGTATATTAATTACCAAGCCTAACTAATACTAACATCTTAACCAAACACGCATTCCCTCACGGAAATGCGTGTTTTTTGTGTATTTATTCAAAAAAAAAGCCGCATTTTTGTAAGACATGTTGGACACATGCCGATCTATCAGCTATAAGTGAAACGTTATTAACACACACATACATAACTAATTATGAAATCCAGAAAGAACCTAACACGTTTTACATACGAAACAACTGCATTCCAAGGCTGGCGTCTTTGCTTAAGCAAATCTGGCTCCACCTTCACTAAGTATTTTTCTGACAAGAAATACGGCGGTGAAAGGAAAGCATTGAAAGCTGCCACAACCGCGCTTGATGAGCTGAGAGACCTTCTTGACAAGTCACGCAAGGTAAACGGCAAGCTCAGCAAAACAACAATTACTAAAGCTCAAAAGCTACTCAAAGCTGCTTAGTCTACCAATATAACATAAATTAAAATTCGAGCCGGCGGGATATTCTCCCGCCTGCTTTTTTCTGTCGCTTTTTCAGACTGCTTCACTAGCTTCAATTCAACTCATGGATATTCAATTTTACAACCGCTACACCCAGAAAAT
>DPWT01000023.1 GCA_003527555.1 Verrucomicrobiales bacterium
AAAGCAATGACTATCTGGAATCCCCTACTCACTTTATTAAGTATTCTCGGCTCACTCGGCATCTTTCTCTACGGCATGAAAATAATGTCAGAGGGAATCCAGAAAGCCGCGGGAAACGGGCTACGCCACGCATTGGCAACCATGACCCACAACAGACTTAGCTCTGTTTTCACCGGATTTTTTACCACTTCCCTAGTTCAATCATCATCAGCTACTACGGTGCTTGTCGTGAGCTTTGCCAATGCTGGACTTCTCACTTTAACAGCTTCCATCGGAGTTATTATGGGTGCAAATTTGGGCACCACAATCACGGCTTGGCTTATTGCTTGGATAGGTAAATTCAGTATCGCTAAAATAGCCCTACCCATCATCGGTATCGGTTTGCCGATGTTCTTTATCGGAAAAGAAAAAATCAAGGCCTACGGGGAGAGCCTTATCGGATTTGGTCTCCTTTTCACAGGCTTGTCATATCTCAAGAAATCAGTCCCTGACCTCAAAGGAGGCGTTAAGGAAAACGAAGCTTTGCAACAAAGTATCCAAGACATCATCGAGGTGCTCAACGGATTCGGATACGGCTCGATTGTTCTTTTTCTGATCGCAGGCATCATCCTTACATTAATCGTACAATCATCATCCGCCGCAATGGCAATCACGATAACGTGCGCATGGAATGGATGGTTTGGCGCCGACCCCTACGAAGCTTTCAAGATTTCTGCCGCGGTCGTACTTGGTGAAAACATTGGCACCACCGTTACAGCGTGGCTTGCATCAATAGGTACTAATGTGAATGCAAAACGTGCTGCACGCGCACACTTCGTGTTCAATGTCATAGGAACTGTCTGGGCATTGATTTTATTCATCCCGATGACAACTATGATATGGGGCCTTACCGATCTTTTCCCGCAAGAGGTCGTGGAGGTTAAAATAGCTAATGCTGGTGATGGTGTTGGCAATCTTGCGATTGTCGCTTTTGCGGTCGCCCTATTCCACACCACATTTAACCTATTAAATATTCTGCTACTGCTCTGGTTTGTTCCTCAAATTGCAAATATAGTGCGTTCTTGGGTGAAAAACCCAAAGGAACAAGACAATCAGACACACCTACGTTACATTTCTCAAAATCTAGTCGACCTCGGAGAGCTCAACATTGCTGAGGCTGAAAACGCCATTCGTAATATGTCCCAATTAGGCGTGGATATGATCAACGGTTTCATTGATGTGCTGGAGCATCCATCCGATGATATGTCCAAACAGGTATCAGCATTGAAGAAAATTGAAGATGAGTCTGATCTCATGTTACAGGAGATTACAGAGTATCTTGTGCGTTGTTCATCAAAGGATATTGGACCTCAAAACGCTGCTAAAATTGCAGGTATGTTGCGCATCACCCAAGAGATTGAGGAATATATTGATTGCATCTACCGCCTCGTCAAACTCAACGAACGCCGCTATAAAAAAGATCGTCAGTTCCCACCAGAACAACAAGAGACAATCAGAGAGTATGCAGGCAACACAGCAAGGTTCATCGAGTTCGCACACAAGCACCTACTCGCTGGTGTTTCAGATAGCGCGCTATCAAAAGCAGAAGCGATGGAGAACACTTCAGATGCAATGCGTAAAAAACTGAATAAAAGTGCAATGGAACGTATGGCCGATGACGGCGACGTGAAATTAGAAATGATTAATATCAACATCAACAATCACTTTGAGGCTATCTCCAACCACGCATTAAATATTGTCCAAACAGACCGAGTGCTTGGTGAAAGCTAACAATATGGGTTTTTACAACGGCTAGGTTTCTCCCATACACGCGTCATCTAGTCGGCCCATGGTTACCTTCCTCGCCTCAGTGGGCCATCAGCTTTAGTTCATCTCATACGGTTGCCTCTGACTAAGCTAATCATTACTTCATTGAGATTTTCACATAACCAACAAACAGCGCCAACACGTTATATGGTCACTGCCTACAAGCCTGTCCGATTACTTTAAATACTTCAACTCGCTGAGATCTATACCGATTCCCCCCCATTTCGCTTGATATCTACGGCTGTCTATGCGATTCCCCCGCCCGTATGGCCGATCAACGTTTCCAGTCCCTACCCGGATTTCGAGATTTCACTCCTCGTGACTGCGCGATTCGCAACTACCTGTTCACTACATGGCGACAAGTAGCGCATCGCTACGGCTTCACCGAGTACGAGGCCCCAATCGTTGAGCCAACTGAACTTTATCTGAAAAAGACAGGTGGCGAACTAACTGGACAGCTATTTCGTTTTGAAGATCAAGGTGGCCGTGATATCACCCTGCGCCCAGAGCTAACCGCTTCCCTTGCGCGTATTGTAGGTGCTAATCAACGTGACTTCCCCAAACCCCTGAAATGGTTTCAAATCGGCCCCTGCTTTCGTTATGAAAAACCACAAAAAGGGCGCGGGCGTGAGTTTATACAGTTCAACGCCGACATACTCGGCGAAGCATCGTCATCAGCTGATGCCGAATTAATCTCGCTAGCCATTGATACGATGCTTGCACTCGGTTTTAAAGAGGATGATTTTGTAATTCGAGCATCAGATCGCGAGAGCTGGCTTGGTTTTTGTTCTGCAAATCAGATATCAGATACAGCAGGTTTTCTGCCGCTGATTGACCGCCTCGAGAAGATCAAGCCTGAAATCCTTGACAAAAAACTCGCTGAGTTCGGGGTGACACGTGAGCTTGTTGATGCATTCATAGCCAACCCAGAAAATGCCTCAGCTGCCTTTCGTGAGATTCAGGATAACTTAAATGCACGCGGCCTGGGGCAGTTCCTTGAACTTGATCTTACCATAGTTCGAGGGTTAGCTTACTACACTGGCGCTGTCTTTGAAATATTTGATAAGAAAAAATCCATGCGTGCGGTTGCTGGCGGAGGACGCTACGACGGTCTGCTCTCTACACTCTCAGATGGCGCTGCCGATCTTCCTGCGACAGGCTTTGCAATGGGAGATATGGTTATCCGTAACTTTATTGAAGAGACACCTAACGCCAAAATGGCAATGGAGGCGTGGATGCAACGCAATCCAGCATGTGATGTCTATATTGTGGTCGCTGATGAGTCGAAACGGCCAGATACTCTCAGAATCCTGTCCGAGCTGCGCAATGCAGGGATCCATTCAGACTTCAGCATGTCACAGCTAAATGTTGGCAAGCAGTTCAAAAAAGCCGAACAATCTGGTGCACGCTTAGCACTGGTCATTGGTTCAGAGTTTCCTGAAATGCAACTTAAGACCTTATTATTCCGCACAGAGGAAACCATTCATCCAAACACAGATCTCATCGAATCAATTAAGAAACACCTCGACTCTCCCGATGGGCCCCTAATCGCCTAGCGGATCTCTAGTTTCACCATTTACTACAAAAACGAAATGCGAACGCATACCTGCAACGAAATCAATCATTCCAATATCAGCGAAACCGTAACTCTGATTGGCTGGGTCAATTCAAACCGAGATCATGGTGGAGTTGCCTTCATTGACCTACGTGATCGTGAAGGCATGACCCAATGCGTTTTCCGCCCAGAAGAAAATGCTGAGGCTGCTGAATTGGCGAAAACCTTACGCAGTGAAGACATGATCCAAGTGACAGGCCTTGTCGAAAAACGCCCTGAAATCGATGGCGTCTCGACTGTGAACCCTGACATGCAGACTGGGTCCATTGAAATATCTGCCAGTAAACTAACGATTATCAATAAGTCCGAGGTTCTTCCCTTTCAGCTAGACAAAGAACTTTCCAACGAGGACTTACGGATGAAATATCGTTACTTAGACATCCGCCGTGAACGGATGACTAAGAATTTACGCCAGCGTCACCGCATCACTCAATCCACACGTAACTTCCTCGACGAAGAAGGCTTTTGTGAAATCGAGACGCCCATTCTGTCAAAATCAACACCTGAAGGCGCTCGAGATTTTCTTGTGCCCTCGCGTATGCAACCAGGTAAATTCTACGCACTGCCTCAAGCTCCTCAGCAATACAAACAGCTACTCATGTGTGGTGGTATGGAAAAGTATTTCCAAATTGCGCGCTGTTTCCGTGATGAAGATCTTCGCGCTGATCGCCAACCTGAGTTCACACAGATTGACGTAGAGGCCTCGTTTGTCACTCCGGATGACATGCACACACTAATTGAGGGCTTGTTAAGTAAGGTTTTCAAAAAGTCTCTTGATGTTGATATCCCCAAGAAATTTGATCGTATTACTTACAACGACGCCATGAACACCTATGGCTCGGACAAACCTGACAGACGATTCGAGTATCATCTCACTGATCTCAGCGAAGAGCTAAAGGACTGTGAATTTCGCGTGTTTTCGGGAGCCATTTCTGACGGCGGTGTAGTCAAGGCAATCAACGCAAAGGGTTTTGCAAGTGCCACCCAAGGTCAAATTGAGAAACTCACTCAGACAGCCATTGAAGCAGGATCGAAGGGATTGGCATACATCCAGGCACGCGAGGAGGATCGTTCAACTTGGCGCTCTCCATTCGTCAAACGCATGACCGATATTGAAGTAGAAGCTCTTCGTGAAAAACTCAATATTGAGCCCGGTGACCTCATACTCTTTGGTGCTGGTGATTGGGAAACAGTATGTGAAGTCTTAGGACGTATCAGATTATGCTGCGCTGATTTACAAAATGTTCTAGAGGAAAATAACGATTTGGATTTTCTCTGGGTCACCGAGTTCCCGTTACTAGGATTCGATGAAGAGGAAGGCAAGTGGAATGCTGTGCACCACCCATTTACTCGTCCTATCCCTGAGGATGAAGATAAACTCAAGTCAGGTGAATACGCTGGGCTCAGAGCACAAGCATATGACGTAATTCTAAATGGATATGAATTAGGTGGTGGATCAATCCGGATTCATGAAGCTGAATTACAATCTGCCATGTTTACAGCCCTCGGTGTTACCGAGGAAGAAAAGAAGAGTATGTTTGGGCACATCCTTGAGGCATTTAAATTTGGAGCCCCACCTCATGGAGGTATAGCCCTCGGATTGGATCGTCTCGCTATGCTGGTTTGTGGTGAGGAATCAATACGTGAGGTTATAGCTTTTCCAAAAAACAACAAAGGAATAGACATTATGTCAGCCTCACCCGCTGAGGTGGATACACTCCAACTCCGCGAACTGCGTATCCAATCAAAAGTCAAAGAAAAGCCCGATAGCTAACTATGGTTCTTGAGCGTTGGGGGAATTACACTACCTGATGCTTGCAACTTGAGAGCCTCAGGATGCTTTCCGTAGTGGTTGCGCACAACCTCTGCTAATTGTCCTCGCGTCTCATCGTTCACCTCTCCTGTCTCCGGGAGGCTACCAATCAGTGCTGCGAGCAACTCATCCTGGGGGTGCTCCATTTGACTTTGCCAGCTCAGGAGTATCTTCTTGTTAACATAACTTGGAAGAGAACCCATAATACCTTGGTCATTTTGGTCGTGCACCATAAGTCCTGATGTCGTGCCTCGATCCAGTGTCAAAACTTGGAAAAAATATAGTGTGTGATAATCTAGTTGATTATGCTTATCTTCCTCTGTAATCGTAGCCCTATTTTCAAGTGCCTGTTGAAAAATCCTGAGGTAAGTAGCAATTACCTGCTTTCCAATATCGCGGGCTAATGCTAAATCAGCCTCAAAATCACCAGATTGGTATTTCTCAAGATAGAAATGAGTAGCACCTCGGTGTCTGTCTAGCGTCGGGATATAAAAATATTTCTTCCCCTCCTCTAATGCCTGATTGATATTTGTGGGGCTTGTGTCCGCAAGAGATTTCTCAAAGGCCTCTGCATCTTCTGGATAGAAAATTGCTGGATTAAGATCCGCCATCAAGCGCCAGTATCCATTACCATCTCTCATTTCTGTCCAGCTAATATGCATATGCACTGATGGTGCATGCGGATTACAGGGATGAATAATTGTAGAAATTGCAGTCGCCGATGACAGCGCCTTATTTGGCATATCGTCATAGTGAATATGAGATACATTCACAGAGGCTCGGTTAAAAACGCTGTTACCCGTGGTGGAGTAACGGTTTCCTCCACCGTGTATGCCGCCGTCACGCAACCAGTCAAACCTAACAAACCCTCGATCTTCACCGACGCCAGAAGCAACAGCCTCGAGCCCCCTAACGAACTCCGACTGCAGCTGTTGGACAAGCTGAGTGGCATCACCTGCACGATTCACTAAAGACATATCAACATTATAGTCTTACTCTCTCTGATTAAAAAGCTCTGATATATATTGATACGATTATACTTGGAGTAAAGAAAACGCGTTGTATAAAAATGCACATGTTACATGATAATTGCTGCACCATAGTTCCCTATTTCGATGTTACTGACGATAAGTTAGACCAATTTAAAGCTCTGCTTCCTGCTATGGTTGAGCAGACCAAACAAGAACCACTCTGCATGTTTTATGGTTTCACCATACACGAAAATACCGTGCATTGCCGTGAGGGATATGAAAATGCTGAGGGCGTACTACATCACATCGAAAAAATCGGGCCGTTACTTGAACAAGCACTTTCAATTTCTGAACTCATTCGCCTCGAAATTCATGGCCCAGCACAAGAGTTGGAAAAACTCCAAGAACCACTAGCCGAGCTAAACCCAAGCTACTATGCCACTGAACTGGGTTTCAGGCGATAGATTGATAGGAAATATAAGTCCCCCGCTCGTCCGCCATGAAAGTTACGACTGACATGACGTATCAAAGTCATTCAAGTTAGCGTTTTCAGATTCTATATCTTTAGACAAAAAAGCTCTATAAGCGATGTGCTTACAGAGCTTTAAATTGGTTGCGGGGGTAGGATTTGAACCTACGACCTTCAGGTTATGAGCCTGACGAGCTACC
>DPWT01000176.1 GCA_003527555.1 Verrucomicrobiales bacterium
GCAGTGCAGCCAGTAACGGCTATGAGAATCAGCTTTTTAGCGATTAAAGCCATGACAGTGAGGTGAACTGTTGCCGAAGTAGGGTGCGCCTTTACTTCTTAGCTTTCTCGGATGAGCTAAATCTCAAAGCCTGAGGGAGTTGCTGGCTGAGCGAACTCAAGGAAGTGTAGAAGAAACCGACAGGGAACGGCATCAGTAGTACGGTGGCAATCCAATTAGCATTGAGAGCGTTGTCAATAACGACAACTGTGAAGAATATACCGAATGCAAGCTCCACAATTGGAGTGAGTGATTTCATAGCTTTGTATTTACTCTTTTTGAATGCAGCTTTTTCTTTTTTCTGACTGCCGTTGATGCCATGTTTTGGGGTGCGCACGAAAGCTGACTCATGATTGAAAATAGCTTCGATTACAGCCTTAGCATTATTTACTGACATGCCAATACCGAGTGCAAGTAGCAGTGGTAAATAAAGTATATCTTTTAGCCAAGTAGCAGGGCGTAGAGCCTTTTGGCTCATGATGTAGAACATTGCCACTGAGACACTACCGAAGAAAAAGATCGGGAAATTAAGCAAGTGCTCCGAAATGCCATTCTCTGCGAACCAAGTGAGCTCAGAATGTTGTTTTGGATAAATCAGAAAGCATAGTAGGAAAAGTAGCAGGTAGGCAAAGTTTGATGTGAGGTGAGCGGTGGCCTCCATCTTGCAATATAATGGTGCCTTACTTTTCCAGATATCTACTAGGATTTTCTTGCAAACTTGAATAGAGCCTTTGGTCCAGCGGTGCTGTTGGCTCTTGAAGCCCTCCATGTCAACAGGGAGCTCGGCGGGAGTTGTGACATCATTGAGGAAAATGAATTTCCATCCTTTAAGCTGGGCACGGTAGGAAAGGTCCATGTCCTCGGTGAGCGTGTCGTGTTCCCATCCACCAGCATCAGCAATACATGATTTACGCCAGATTCCTGCTGTACCATTGAAGGTGAAAAAACGTCCGCTACGGTTTCGAGCGGTTTGTTCAAGTTCAAGGTGGCCATCTAAAAACATTGCCTGCACACGAGTGAGAGCATTGAATGTTCGGTTGATGTGCTCCCAGCGTGTTTGAATCATTCCGATTTTTTCGTCAGCAAAGTAGTGGATAGTTTGTTTGAGTACTTCTGGGTTGGGTACGAAGTCTGCATCCAGAATGAAAAGATATTCGCCCTTGGCAGATTTAGTTCCGTTTTCAAGTGCGCCAGCCTTAAAGCCTGTGCGATCGGTTCGATGAACATGCTCGGCATCAAATCCTCGCTCAATAAGTTTTGCGACTTCTTCTTGGCAGATCTGAGTGGTTTGATCTGTGGAGTCGTCTAGTACTTGAATCTGCAGCTTGTCTTTCGGGTAATCGAGTCCGGAGACAGAATCGAGTAGCCGCTCCATGACATGCATTTCGTTAAAACAAGGGAGCTGAACTGTGACCAGTGGGAGTTCGTCAAACTTTTTAGCCGGCTCAGGGCGTTTGCGGGAGTGCTTGAGATAGAGAGATAAAATCATCAAGCGATGAAAACCGTAACCAGAAAGTCCGATTAAAACGAGGAAATACGAGCAATACCATAGCCAATCCATAGTGGGTGTGTGTGGGTAGTTGATAGTTTGAGAGAGTAACAATAGTTTCCACAAAATTGATTGAAATGAGATTCAATTGTGAACAACCTAGGTCTTTCTGGCCTATAACCTTAAGGTTTGTCAAGTATTGATGTGGCTGATTTTTTTGTATTTACTCATGCTTGATGGGATTTGATACAAAAAAGCGGTGTATGGTAAGCACGACCACACACCGCATTGAAATATTGCCTGAATTGGTTAGCGACCAGCTTTGTTTTCTTTGTCTCGACCAACGGCATAGCCTGTTCCACCCCCAAGAGCGGCTCCCAGAAGTGCGCCCTCTCCTGAGTGTCCGGACTGATGACCAATAATAGCTCCGAGCCCGGCGCCTATGACAGCACCCGCTGCAGCATCTTGGTGGGCGGGTCGAGTGCCTGGACCGCAGCTAGAGAAAGTCAAAGCTGCTGTGAGAGATGCGGTAATCGTGAGTAATTTAGTTTTCATAGTATTTTTTTTGTTTTTGTTTCTTTGATGAAATCGATGCCTGCTGTGATTATTACAATGTAACGACAATCAGTCATACATAATTTCTAATCTAGCTGATAGACGTGATCACTCAAGTATTATTCATTCATTCTTGAGTATTTTAATACCTGTATGCTCGTTGCATGATCTCAATGGAATTGTGTGATCAATAGTGTGATTGGTATTGATGGCGGGTAATTAGTATCTGGTTTCTGAGCTTTCAAGTTTGTATGGTGTGACTACCGTCATCTGCATATGATATTTTCGGAGATGGATCGTGAGGAGTTTCGGGATTTGCTTGGCGATATTGGTAACTACCACATGCCGTTCGGTAAGTTTGGGCCCAAGGAGTTTCCACCCAACGGATTACCACTCTACGAGTTGCCTCCAGAGTATTTGGCATGGTTTGCCGAGCGTGGGTTTCCAAATGGGCACCTCGGAGAACTGATGGAGGCGGTTTGGGGAATCAAGGAGGTAGGTATGGACCAGATTTTCGACCCCATGCGTGAGGCTAGAGGTGGTAGGGTCTCGATCAGGAAACGCAAAAACAAGCGCGGAGATCATACACGGTTTGATGACTGATTCACTCGCCGTGTGCTTTGTCGAGCCAACCCACGATGGCTCTACGCAGTTTAATCGCATTGATTTGACCGGTGTGGCGCCAGATGATTTTTCCGTTAGGTGCCAATAATACAGAGTGTGGTAGTGCGCCGTTCCATTTTGTATCAATTGCCTCGGCGAGTTTGTCTAGATTTTGGCCGGTGTATACGTAGTTATTTGATTTGCGTCCCTCCTTTGCGACAGATTTTGCGGTGCGAGGTGAGAGTGCTGCTTGCTGTTCCTTCAAGAATTTGAGCACTTTCATGCGAGCAACGATTGGATCTGTGCTGACGGTGATCAATTCTACGGGACGGTTCTGAAACCGACGATAGGTATCAATGAGTTCTGGGAATTCGGCCACACACGGGCCACAGGTTGTCGACCAGAAATTAATCAGCCGAAGTTTGTCGGTTTTGTTATCAGCGAGAGCTTTGGCGCTTCGTTCATCGAGATCTTCCAGTGTAACAGGAATAGCCTTCCATCGTGCGTTGTCTTTGGCGACGCTACCACGCTTCCACGACCACTTGGTAGAGCACCCGAACGCACGTGTGGTTTTTTCTGTGACTTCTTTACCTGTGAGAATAGAATCGAGGGCATTGCGCACGTAATTCGTTCCGATGTCCTTGCGACTGCGGCGAGCATCATCGATCCTGCCCGTGTAACGAAGTTTTCTGTCGGCATCAAAAACAAATACATGAGGGGTGGCTACCGCTCCGTATGCTTTGGTTGTTTTTTGAGTTTCACCGTCGTAGAGGTATGGGAATGTGTATTTTTCCTCCCTAGCGACATGTTTCATATCATAGAGTGAGTCACCATGAACAGAATATCCGATTTCATCGAGACGTAGTGCTTTGTCGTCGTTTCCAGAGATGGCGATGACCGCCACGCTCTTATCTTTGTAGTCTTTGTGGAGTGCGATGACCTTGCCACGCGCAGCCCTGGCGTCAGGGCAGTGGTTACAGGTAAAGATAATTACCAGAGCTTTTGAATTTGAGAAATCTTTCAGTTGATGATTTTTGCCGTCTACTCCTGGTAGTGTGAATGTGGGAGCCTGAGCACCAATGGCTAGTGTATTAATAGATTCTGGTTTAGCCTTCAGAGAAACCGTTAATATTAGGAAAGCGATCATTAGGATGTAACTAGTCATAGGTATATTTTGCTAAAAGAGAAAGTTGATGCTGACAAGAACAGAATGCATTGTGCGTGCTGGATGAAAATAGATCTCGAGATGAATTCAGCTTATAGATCTTCTTACAAGCAGAATGAATGCCCCCACTTAGATTGTAAGATGGATGG
>DPWT01000210.1 GCA_003527555.1 Verrucomicrobiales bacterium
CGCCCGCGCAGGCGTCAGACCATCAATTGTGGACCCCAAACTCTACTTCACGACAAACATCGACGGCACTTTCAATCTACTCGATGCCTGCCGCTATCATAACGTAAACCACTTCGTACTAGCATCGTCATCATCCGTTTACGGCGTCAATAAGAAGGTTCCATTCGCCGAAAAAGACCTCATCGAACGCACAATCTCACCCTACGCAGCCACCAAACTTTCCTGCGAGCAAATCTGCTCGAACTACGCAAATCTATTCGATATCCGCTGCTCCTGCTTGCGGTTTTTCACGGTGTATGGTCCGCGCCAACGCCCGGATTTAGCCATTGCCAAGTTCACAAAAAAAATCCTCCAGGGCGAAGCGATCGACCGCTATGGTGACGGCACGACGGCCCGGGATTACACCTACGTGGAAGACATCATTGCAGGTGTCCTCAGTGCCATCAAATACGACGCCAAGGACTTTGATATTTTCAACCTTGGAGGCTCCGCCACCACCACGCTGGCAGAACTAATCGCAATGTTGGAAAAAACCATCGGCAAGGATGCCATCATTAACCAAATGCCCGACCAACCAGGTGATGTGCCCCGCACCTTCGCCGATGTCAACAAGGCTGAAAAAACACTCGGCTACCACCCAAGCACCCCTATCGCTGAGGGATTAAAAAAATACGTCGAGTGGTTTCGTGCAAAGCACCCTGAATTGGGATGAAAATAGCCATCATACGCAGCGAATGCTCATTCACTAAAGGCGGAGCAGAACGCTATGCAGCCAACCTGTGCCGCGAACTCTGCGAGATGGGTCACGATGTCTGGGTCCTAGCTGAAATCTTTGCTGACGACATTCACCCCGACCTCAAGCACATCCCGATCAAAGTGAATCGAACGAGCTCTTCGCTGAGAAACCGTTCGTTCAACGAAAATGCTCAGCAGGAAGCCCGCAAACTGAATGCAGAACAAGTCATTGCCCTATCCCGCAGCTACCCGTCAGATGCATTCCGTGTTTCCGACCCCCTACACTGCTTCTGGATGAAAATCCGCTATCCAGGAAAAATCCACCAATTCCTACAATCACTCAATCCAAGACATAAAACGATCTTATCAATGGAACGCGAAATCCTCGATCCTGAGAACACTCGCATGATCGTCACGAATTCCAAACTCTCTAAAAAAATCATCGGACGATACTACGACTACCCGCAGGAGCGCATCCACGTGATATACAACGGAGTAGATCACTCTCAATTCACCGCCGACACCTCACTCCGCACGCGCGACACACTCGAACTCCTCTTCGTAGGCCAAGATTTCAAACGCAAGGGACTCGGGCCTGTGATCGATGCCCTCGCCATGGCCAAGGACGATGGACATATTTGTAAATTACGAGTCATCGGCAGAGACAACCCCACGCCCTATCAATCACAAGCCGATCGACTTGGCATCAGTAACCTAGTTAGCTTTGAAGGCCCAACCCGACAAATCCAAGAAGCCTATCGCTCCGCAGATCTGTTTGTTTTTCCATCACTCTACGACCCCTTTGCCAATGTTGTGTTAGAGTCACTTGCCTGCGGCCTGCCTGCCATCACCACCACCACCAACGGCTCATCAGAAATCATCAATGAGAACAAAGACGGCTATGTGATAGAGGGTGCCACCAGCCACCTAGCCTCAGACATCGCCCAGTGCATTTCAAAATTCTGCGCACTCAGCAACGAGACGCGACAGCAAATGCGTCAACACGCTCGCAACACAGCTGAGGAATATACGATCCACCGTAATACCAAGCAATTTATCGCCCACCTCAGCCAATGACACCCACGGACAACGACCTTCCTGCTGCGATCATGCAATTTCAAGACGAGCGTGTGAATCCAGATGCCTGTGACGCAGCTCAAGCAGCGGAGCTGGAAAACATCTCATCCAGCCCACCAAACGATCTGATAATTTGCAAAGACGGGTCGCGCTCACTGGTCGGAAAGCACACGTTGGATGATGGCACCGAGTGCGTGCTGAAGTATTATTACCCGAAAAATCTGGCAAAAAAAATCAACTACGCTCTCCGCGGATCACGGTGTATGCGCAGCTGGATTGCAGCAAAAGTATTCTCCAGATTAGGTATACCAACAGCCGCACCAATGATGATACATGAACAAAAAGGCGCCATAGGAATCACAATCAAACAGTCATTCCTAGCCTGCCACCTCGCTCCTGGCACTCCGCTCTGTGATATCACAGATGAGGATGTATTACAAAAGGTTGCTTCTCAGCTGGACATGACATTCACTACCATGGCCAGCTACCACATTTCTCATGGTGACCTCAAGGCGAACAATATCATTGTGTCAAACGACGGCAAGATTCGCTTTATTGATCTTGATGGTGTGACTATCATGTCACCGAAGAAAAAATGGATCGAGCTCCATAAACGAGACCAAAAGCGCTTCCTTAAGAACTGGTCATCCGATAGCGCGGCCTATCAAATTTTCAAAGACATTATCCCCCCTGCCCAACCCTCTGCCTAATGGACCCCTTTCTCGAACTCAAAGAACTCAAGCCCCTGACCCACGGGCGGAGCAGGCTATTGTTCGAGCACCCGCATGATCCTGACCTACTCGTCAAGGTGATCCGCCCAGAGGTGGTAGAAGATCGCTTTGGCAGCAAAACCAAGTGGTACAAAAAACGCCGGCGATTCGGGAAATTCATATCCTACATTCGGGAAATTCAAGAATTCCTCGCGGTGCGTGAGGTTCAAGACCACGATACTAAGTTTCTCCAGAGAATCGTTGGTTTTGCACGAACCGACATTGGCCTGGGACTTGTTATGGAAGCAGTTCGTTGGACCGACGGATCGCTGGCTCCGAATATGGCCACCCTGATCAACACCGATCGGTTCGATGACACAGCGAACATTGCGCTGGAGCAATTCCTTGAAGAGATACTCAACAGCAACGTGATCATCAGCGACATGAACCTGGGCAACATCGTGTATACCCACTCGGAACCACACGGCTACCACTTCGTCCTCATCGACGGCATCGGCAACAATAGCCTGCTGCCATTCAAGGCGATCAGCCAAAGAGTCAACCGGAGAAGCAAACTCGGACGATTCAAATACCTCCGCATGCGCATGGAACGCTGCAGAGCAAAGAACCAGAATAAATGATCATCACTCACCGACATCCTGAGCTTGATGAAGCTCTGTTCCACAGGCTTTTGGAGTCCCATACAGATGCTTATGACAATGGCAAGCGGATCAACCAAAAAAGCCATCAAGGCGTGAATGAGTGCCACATCGACGGCACCGCATACATGATCAAATGCTATCGCCAGAACTCACCGTTCGCCTATATCCGGTTCCTTTCAGGGCGGGCGCGGGTCGACACCTCATTCCGATACGCGGGGCTCCTCAACTCCCACAAAGTAGCTGCAGCCAAGCATCTAATTGCTATCAAACACCTATCTCCCCTTAAGAGCCTCGCCTTCCTGATCATGGAAACAGCACCAGGCACGCCATTGTTCCAATTCATTCAGCCCGAAACACACCTGACCCTCAGTGAGAGCGCCGTGGAAAATATCGCCCACCTCATAACCGGTCTACACAAGCTCGGCATCGCCCACGGCGACCTGCACACGCGCAACCTGATCATCGCAGAAGATGACAGCGTCCAACTCATCGATTTCGATAACACCCGAAAATCTACTAACGGCATCCAAAAGGATCTCAACCGTTTCCGCAATGCCGTGTCTGCCACATCATCCTATGAACCAGCCATCATCGAGGCCATGATACGCGCCGGCCACCCTTTCCTGTAACAATCACCTTCATCATTGACAGAAAAGCACGCTAAGATTTACACTCCACAGCTCATTCATCCGATTCAATCAATACTCCTACAAACATGTTAGAGAACAAAAAAGTTGCCACCATCATCGAAGCTCGCATGACATCCTCCCGCCTACCTGGAAATGTCATTATGCCCGCTCATGGAACCCCATTACTATAAACGATGATCGAACGCATCAAACAGGT
>DPWT01000185.1 GCA_003527555.1 Verrucomicrobiales bacterium
CAAGGTTACGACGAGCACAATGACTGGGGAATAGAAGCCTCAAATGAAAAAGACGTTGGTCTCGTGGGTGTAAATCGTGGTTTCAATGCCTATGCGCTGCGCAGCAGCAAGTTTTCCTACATTGCCACTGGAGGTAAGGTAAAAGATCTTGATAAAGACTACCCAATAGCGATGACGCAAGAGCACCATGCCATGTATGGTCGCGCGCTTGCTCGTGAGATCTCTACACTCGAAGACGATCATAAAGGGGACTTTGATACTCAGTACGATAAAGTACAAAAACAGGGAATGGATTCCCACGCTCCAGAAAACATATCACTTTATAAGCACAAAGGGTCTGATACTTGGCATGACAAGAAAAACGGCGCCGAGAAACACCTCTATGATGAACGCCAGCAGTGGGCGATGACTATTGACCTAAACAATTGTGTGGGCTGTAACGCCTGTCTTGTGGCATGTCAGGCAGAAAACAATATCCCCGTCGTTGGTAAAGAGCAGGTTGCAATTGGCCGTGAGATGCATTGGATCCGTATGGATCGTTACTTTGCCGCCGTCGATGGAGATGAAGACAACCCTGAGATGATTCCGCAGCCGGTAGCCTGCGTCCAGTGTGAGGCTGCGCCGTGTGAGACTGTCTGCCCAGTGAATGCCACGGTTCACTCTGAAGACGGTTTAAACACAATGGCATATAACCGCTGCATCGGTACCCGTTACTGTGCTAACAACTGCCCATACAAAGCGCGTCGATTTAATTTTTTTGACTACAACAAGCGTAATCCGCTGATTGAGAAAAACCTCTATGAGGGACCTGGTGGAACCAAAGCCGTTGGCGAGGCACCTCATCTTCAGCGTAATCCAAACGTCTCTGTTCGGATGCGGGGCGTGATGGAGAAATGCACATACTGCGTTCAGCGAATCCAGAAAGCCAAAGGCGATGTTAAGAGCAACCTCAAGAAAAAGGCAACACTAGCCGGCGGATCATCCGCGGATGTTAAGATTGGCCCTGACGAACTGCGCCCCAAAACAGATGTCGTGCGGACCGCTTGTCAGGATGCTTGCCCGGCGAGTGCAATTGTATTCGGTAACATACTCGATCCCAAGGCGAAGATCAGCCGCATCAAGACGGCAGACAACAAACTTAAAATCAACCGTGCATATGACTTACTCAACTACATTGGAACCTTGCCGCGCACCAGCTATCTTGCGCGCGTAAAGAATCCAAACCCCAGTATGCCCCGAGCAAAAGTTATAGGGCGCGCCACGATAAACATGCACTAGGTGTTCGATCCAAAGTTTAATAATTAATTCCAACTAACAATCATGTCGCACGACACGACCATAGAAAAAGACCCAAACAAGCCGGTGATCCCGGTCATGGAGCGTGAGAAGTTGATTCTCAACGGCCGTTCATACAACTGGATCACGGAGCGCATCTGCGGTATTCTGGAAAATAAGCAGCCTGCAATTTGGTGGTTCTTATTTATTCCGAGCCTCATCATTGCTATCGTAGGTGTGGGCGGGGGTCTCTTTTATCTTGTATCAACTGGTGTTGGGGTTTGGGGTAACAGCAACCGTGCAATGTGGGGTTGGCCGATTGTGAACTTTGTGTTCTGGATTGGTATTGGGCACGCGGGCACACTCATTTCTGCGATTCTTTTCCTGACTCGCCAGAATTGGCGGACGTCCATTAACCGTGCGGCGGAAGCGATGACTATTTTTGCAGTATGTTGTGCAGGAATTTACCCGATGTTCCACGTTGGTCGTCTATGGATGGTGTGGTTTCTGGCGCCGATCCCTAACGCAAACGCGATCTGGCAGAATTTTAAGTCCCCACTCCTTTGGGATGTTTTTGCAGTATCGACCTATTTTACGATATCTTTAATCTTTTGGTATCTGGGAATGGTTCCCGACCTTGCAACTATCCGTGATCGTGCAAAACCTGGCCTGCGTAAGTTGCTTTATGGTATATTTGCAATTGGCTGGCGTGGAGGTAACCGCCAGTGGAGCCATTACGAGGTAGCCTATCTTTTACTTGCCGCGCTCTCTACGCCACTGGTGTTATCTGTGCACTCTGTAGTATCATTTGACTTCGCAACCTCGGTAGTGCCAGGCTGGCACACAACGATTTTTCCACCCTATTTTGTCGCAGGTGCGGTCTTCGGCGGCTTTGCCATGGTGCTTACCATCATGATCCCAGCACGTTATATTTATGGCCTTCAAGACCTCATCACGATGAAGCACATCGAGAACATGTCGAAGATTATCCTGCTTACAGGAACGATCGTTGGTTATGCCTACTTGATGGAGCTGTTTGTCGCGTTTTACTCTGGCGCCAAGTATGAAGGTGCCGCATTCTATTATCGAATAGCTGGTCCCTACTGGTGGGCATACCTTGCGATGATGTCGTGTAACGTGCTCTCACCCCAGTTGTTTTGGTTCAAATACTGCCGTGAAAATCTTTGGGTGGTCATGGGCGTATGTATGTGTGTGAACGCCGGCATGTGGTTCGAGCGCTTTGTAATTATAGTGACCACGCTACCTAGAATGTGGCTGCCCGGTGATTGGAAATATTACAACCCTAGTTGGGTAGATATTCTAACTTATGTCGGAACCATCGGACTATTTTTGACCCTCTTCCTTCTGTTCCTCAAGTTTTTGCCATGCATCAACATTGCTGAGGTGAAGTGGACATTACCACAGAGTGATCCACACCATGATGACAAGGAAGACCTTGATGATCAAGGTGCCGAGGCTGTCCCTGCATACCAGCACGAGTTAAATGCCTAACAATCACAAATTTTTAATCCAAACACCAAGTTCTCAATGACTGCAAAACGCGTTTACGGTTACCTTGCCGAATTTAAAAGTGCCTCCGCTCTCTACAAAGCCGCGGAAAAGGTGCGTGATGCTGGACACAAAAAGTGGGATTGTTATTCACCCTACCCCATCCACGGTCTAGATAACGCGATGGGGATGAAAAAATCCATCTTGCCCTACCTTGTGTTCTTTGGTGGAACCTTGGGTATTATAACCGCGTTTTGTCTGGCATACGCCACGCAGGTCGTATTATACCCGACAATTGTGCAGGCGAAACCTGCTAACATTTTTACCACGGCCGCCTTCTTCCCCATCATGTTTGAGTTGACGATTCTTTTTTCTGGTTTCACTACGCTCTTCGGGTTGTTGGCATTGATGGGGCTGCCGAGATTAAATCATCCATTATTTGAGACCCTTTGAATAATCTTTTATAAAAAATGGCAAAAACAGGAAA
>DPWT01000183.1 GCA_003527555.1 Verrucomicrobiales bacterium
TCAGTTACACCACTGCGTTCACGACCATGAGTAATGTTAGGTAAACTAGTTTTTATGAATTTACCATCCCAGCTTTTTTGAATCAAATTGATCCTAACATCTAACGGAGGATGTGTTGCCAGACCGTAGCTAAACATGCAGCTATCAGCAAATAGCAGATGACTCATCTCGGCTACTTTAGCTGCCTTTATTTTTGATCCATACTTTAGGCCACCTATTTTTTTTAAAGCCCCTGCAATACCATCAGCATTGCGCGTGAACTGTACCGCAGCAGCGTCCGCAAGATACTCGCGCTGACGCGAAATAGCCGCTTGGATCAGCCTGCCAAAAAACACACCCACACTCCCCACGATCATGAGTCCACCGCCCATAACCATGACCGCAAGTATGATCCCACCTCCTCCTTTATCACTGCGTGATCTGCGTATACCAGAGTAACGAACCACGTCGAATAGCATACGACCAACCATAGAAATGATAAGGATACCGAACAAAAAACCCATTAACCGCATATTCAGCTTCATATCACCATTCAGGATATGGCTGAACTCATGTGCCACTACCCCCTGAAGCTCATCACGAGTGAGACGTTGTAAACAGCCACGAGTCACAGCAACCACGGCATTTCCAGGCTCAGTGCCAGCTGCAAAGGCATTGATGCCGAGCTCATCATCCATAATCCACACCTGTGGCACTGCTATACCCGAGGCAATCGCCATTTCTTCTACCACATTTCTGAGCCTACGCTCATAGGTATCTGCAGTATGGGGATCTATTTGGCGTGCTCCCATATCTCGCGCAACAATACTACCTCCACCGCTGAGCTGTACCGTCTTGAACAGACTTCCAGCACCCATGACTCCAACAGTCGCACCCGCCGTCAGAACAAACACACCAGGCATCCATAAACTTGCAGCCCCTCCTGAAAACAAGAGCACAATATACACTACACCATAAACCGATGTAATAATCCCAGCAATAGCGAGGATAAAATAGAATACTAGCCACTTAGTACGCCGCCTAGCATCATCCTGTGCCTTGAAAAAATTCATCAGAATTTACGGATTACTTAATACCTCATATGCATATGAGTTTAAAATTCAACGCTCACCACTTCGCGCTCACTCTCGTCTGACACCTCAAAGAGAGTAGCTAACTGGAACTTGAACATTCCAGCAATGATGTTGGCAGGAAATACTTCAGTCTGGGTATTATACTCTGTGACCGCGTCATTGTAGGCCTGACGTGAAAACGCAACCTTGTTCTCGGTCGATGTCAGCTCCTCGCTAAGCTGTATCATATTGATATTACTCTTGAGGTCAGGATACGCCTCAGAGAGTGCAAACAATCTACCAAGAGCACTACCCAAACCACCCTCAGCAGCCATCAAAGCACCCATGGAGCTGGCGTCCTCGGTATTTACATTCTGGCGGGCACCACTGGCTGTATTTCTCGCATGAATCACAGCTTCAAGCGTCTCGCGCTCGTGTTTCATAAAACCTTTTGCTGTTTCTACGAGATTTGGGATCAAGTCGTGTCGGCGTTTTAGTTGCACATCGATCTGAGCAAAGGCATTGCGATAGCGGTTTCGTAACTTAACGAACCCGTTGTATATGGCCATCACCCAGAACAGGGCGATAAGAGCGATAACAGTCAATACGGAGATGATAATTATAAGTGCTGTCATGTTATGTAATGTTCGATTTTTCGAGAATAGACATTCTATAGATAACGCATACCTTAAGACATTGATCTGTCATTACCATTACAAAAACAGTCGAGGTTTGTAACTTTTTGCCAAGCTTTTCAGTAACTTGGACGCCCTTTTATTCTATTATGACCAACAACTTTCATGCTGCTCTCGCCCGCTCTAATTCCCTGCTATCACGGGGTCGCCCTCAGATCCTCCAGCTAAACACTGGCAAGTTGTGTAACCTCAGATGCATTCACTGCCACGTAAATGCTGGACCTGCTCGCAAGGAGATCATGACTGACACAACCATCGATCAAATTCTAGCTTGGTTTGAAAAGACTGATATCCCAACACTCGACCTAACCGGCGGCACACCAGAGATGACCCCTGGGTTCAGGTATCTGGTCGATTCCGTTCGCAACTTCGCCCAACCACGCGAGGTGATGACTCGACTGAACGCCACCATCATCAACGAACCCAGCTACGATTGGATACCCGAGTATCACGCCCGCCACGGTATCACTATCATTGCATCCATGCCCTGCTACTCCCCAGACAACGTCAACGAACAACGCGGCGACGGAGTTTTTGATTCATCTATCAAGGCATTCCAAAAACTCAATACGCTCGGCTATGGTAAAGATCCACGACTACCAATGCATTTTGTCTACAACCCAAATGGCGCCTCTCTTCCACCCAAACAGCTCGAGCTGGAAGCCGACTACAAACGTGAAATGCAGAAACACTTCGGAATTGTATTCAACGACCTCTACTGCATCACCAACATGCCGATCGCTCGCTTCAAGTCGTATCTCAAACGCAACCAACAATTAGATGAATACATGCAGCTGCTGCGTGACTCATTCAACCCTACAACTGTCGACGGCTTGATGTGTCGAAACACCATCAACACCTCATGGACCGGAGAAGTGTTTGATTGCGATTTTAACCAGATGCTCAAAATCGGTCTGAAAAACCCATCCAATGAATCACCTCTGATGGTATGGGATATCAATCCAGAAACCTACGACCAAATCGCTATTCTTACAGCCGACCACTGCTTCGGGTGCACCGCGGGCAGTGGATCGTCTTGTAGTGGAAGCCTACAATAAAAGCCCTAATATTCATCGGCTATGTCACAATCTTCACGCCGCTTGTGTTAGTGCGATTATCATCATCGCTACACGACAGAAGCCTTAAACTTCTGATAGGCAGCCAATGCCCCGTCCCGCCCTTCGTTTATATCAATCATACGTTCAGGGTAAGTCACCCCAAGTTTGATGCCATAGCACTCCAGCTCAATGGGAGTAAGACTCCATGGTTCATTGATTCTACCATCAGGAATACCAGCCAGCTCCGGAACGTATTTTCTAACATAATCACCATTACTGTCAAAACGTTCGGCCTGTCGCAATGGGTTAAATACACGAAAATAAGGCGCAGCATCAGCCCCACACCCAGAAACCCACTGCCATCCCATTATGTTGTTTGGCAGGTCCGCATCAACCAGCTTATTCCAGAACCAATCAGCGCCGCCCACCCAATTCTGAAGAAGATGCTTAACGAGAAACGACCCGACAACCATGCGAGCGCGATTGTGCATCCAGCCAGTCTCCCAGAGCTGTCGCATGGCGGCGTCAATAATCGGAAATCCAGTTTGCCCTCTTCGCCAACGTTCAATTTTATCCTCATCATGCGCCCATGGAAACTGCTCATATTCAGGCCGTAACGGTCGAGTTACTGAATGTGGGAAGTGATAGATTAAATGGTGTGCAAAATCGCGCCAATACAGCTGACGCAGGTAGCCATTATTTACAGCCTCTCCCATTGAAACTAACCTATGATAAATTTCCCTCACTCCGAGCTGACCGAAGTGCAAGTATGGTGAAAGCATAGATGTGCCATCCAAAACTAACATATCTCGATTGTCTTCATATTCTGTCACAGCACCGCTCGCGAAATCCGCCAGCCGATTGAGCCCAGCTTGACGTGATGGCGTCCAAGTTTCATGAAATTTTGCACACCAGTTTATTTCGGGTAATAGTTGAAGTTTTTCTAACATTACACCACATGACTTTACAAAATTTGAGCCTGAAAGATTCACTTCACACGGATCATCCACCGGTATCTCACGACAAAATTTCCAATATGGCGTGAAAACTTGATACGGCTTGCCAGATTTATTTTTAATCGCATGCGGCTCGTTAAGAACGCCGCCATGAAAGCTGTGAACTTCAACACCATCAGTTTGTAACTTTTTCTTAATAGAACCATCTAATTTAGTCGCATGCGGCTGGTAACGCCTATTCCAAAAAACAGCATCAATATCAAACTCCCCCACAATACCTAACAAAACATCTTCAACGCTTTTCCCTTGGTCAAAATGCAAGCCGCCACCAAAAAGTTTCAACTCAGCATCCAAATCTTCAAGTGCATGATGCAGCCACCACTTAGACGCCTCACCTTCACTCAATTGCGATGACTGCTCAACCCCGTGAATATACACCGGCAGAATGTCAGCACCAGTCTCAACAGCTGCAGCCAGTGCTGGGTTATCTTTTAGACGAAGGTCACGGCGAAACCAGACAAGAACACGTTTCATGGATGATAATATTACGCGATTTGTGGGTTTATCAAGTGCAGACATATGTTACTGCGTTTAGTCTGAAGAAAACTATTCACCGCTAAATCCAGAATTGAGTATAGCACCAGAATTAGCTGTAATTATGCATAGTTACTCCAATCATCCCTCACTACTGTGAGCGACTAAGTGCAGATTTGAGATTCCCATTTTAGAAAACTCTTCCCAAAAACGCTTCACGTATGGCTCAGCCAGCTGTTTGCGTTCCTCATCATCCATATTATTGATTTTTTCCATCCCATAACGTTTACCCGATTCACGTTCAGCCATGCGGGCGGTCAGCTCCTCCCAAAATATCTCATTACGCATTTCGTCATAACACTGCGCGTAAAATGATACATCCTCATCATCTTTTCGTAGTCTTAGCCGCTGCCGTTCAGAATCATTTTCCACTCTTTGCCCCTGACCATTGTGCTGCAAACGAGATAAAATTTTTTCGAGCATATCGTCAAACCTAGCCACACCAGCCTCAGCTCCAGGTTTGTGATTCCAATACGTCGCCCAGCAAGCGAGTGTCATCATTTCAGACAAAGTAATTAGTTCATCATCCGTAAAACGTATATGCATAGCAGTAAGAGGTAAAAGAGCGAAATGAAGATTCAAGACTTTTCCCATAACCAAGCCCACATTCAAACAATAAGGTGCCTCCAATTCTTATCATTTCTGGGGTTAGAACAGCTCATACATCAATACTAAAGCCGATAAGAATATCATTCGTATTGCTTAACACCTATCCTCTACCCTCTTATAAAAAACGATTAATTTCATAATTCCGTATACAATAAAACCATTTTTAGAACAAAAAGCGCTCGACCATCTGCACGAAAAAGCGCAATCCTACCACTACGCAGCTGATGCAGCTAAGCTACGCACTCGTATCTTCAATTTTATTGATGACGCATGCCCGAACTCACGCCAAGCTTCAAGATCAGCTCGCCCCACAGATAAAACCAAATAGAAACCCTCAAAACTTAACTAAAATCATGGAAAAATACGAAATTTATCGCCTCATTCACTTCACTGGCATCTTTGTGCTAATGTTTGCCTTCGGTTCACTTTTCACTGGAGAAAAATCTACTAAAGCTGCCGCAATTGGTCACGGTATCGGGCTAATTCTCATCCTGCTGGGTGGGTTCGGAATGCACTCATCACCCATTGGTGGCGAGTTGAAACTAAAAGACACCTACAACTTGATTTATGGCACCAAGTGGCCGCTATGGCTTCTACTTAAGGTCGTAATTTGGGTCTTACTCGGTGGTGCCATAGTCCTTGCTAAGCGCCGTCTCATCAAAGGAGCTTTCGCGTGGATTCTGATAATAGGATTGGCACTCGGCAGTTACCTCTTAGCTTACAAAAAACCAGCTATGGGTAACACGCCCACATCAGAACAATCTAAGTAATTTTGCCAACATCACGTTTCGCCATGAAACATGTCGAAACAATCACCCTGCCCTACGACCTCGACGAGTTTTCCGAGATCATCGATGTGCGTGCACCCGGGGAGTTCGCGGAAGATCATCTGCCGGGCGCAGTAAATCTGCCAGTACTCAACGATGATCAGCGGGCTGAAGTCGGCACTATTTTCAAATCGAATCCATTCAAAGCGAGACGACTTGGCGCGCAGCTCATTTCCAACAATGCCGCTACACATCTTGCCGCTTACCTGTCCGACAAAGATAAATCATACACCCCCTTACTTTACTGTTGGCGCGGTGGAATGAGATCAAACTCACTCGCACATATACTTCGCTCTATTGGCTGGCGCGCGCGAGTGTTGGAAGGCGGCTACAAAGCATTCCGCAAGTTTGTCACCGAGAACCTAGAAGATTCCCTGTCTTCCTCTGCCTTAGCGCTCACTGTACTCTCTGGTAAGACTGGTGTTGCTAAAACCAGACTTTTACACACATTACGTGACCATGGGGCACAGATAATCGACCTCGAGGGGCTAGCCAATCATAAGGGCTCGGTTCTCGGACTCGAACCACACGCTTGCCAACCAAGCCAAAAGCATTTTGAAACTTTGCTCTGGCAGGCTGTTAACGAACTCAACCCTAACCAACCAATTTTTGCTGAGGCCGAAAGTAATCGTATCGGCTCATTACACTGCCCACCAGCATTGTGGCAAAAACTTGGGCGTAGCACAGTTATCGAAATTCAAATGCCGCTCACCCAACGTGCCCATTTCCTACTCGATGACTACCCGTATTTTACAGTCAAACCCCAACACCTTAAGGGTTTATTGGAAAAACTCATCAAATTACGCGGTAATAAAAAAATAGCACAGTGGCACGAACAAATTGATAATGCCAACTGGATGGCCTTTGTTGAGTCCATTCTAAATGACCATTATGACTTAGTTTACCGTTCTGCCGGAGATGAGCAGTCAAACTACCCTCCTCCCTCTGATATAATAGAACTCGAGGGCTTCTCTACACCCGTGCTAAAAGCCGCTGCAAAAAAATTGATCAGCCGTGTATGATTCGCATAATCACCTACAGGATAATCGATTTGATGGTATTCGTGATAAAGTCATCGAAGAGATGCGAGCTTCGGGTATTATAAAGTGTGTAATCAATGGCACCTGCCCCGATGACTGGAAAAAAGTAGCCGCTCTAGCACACCAATATCCAGATTTCATTATTCCATCATTTGGTTTGCATCCATGGAAAGAAATTACTGATAACTGGGAACAAAAAATCATTCATTGGCTAAACCTATTTCCCAACGCTTGCATCGGTGAATGCGGTATCGACCGCCGGATCAAAAAATACGATATCGAATTACAAAAACAGGTTTTTCTCGCGCAACTGAGACTCGCTACTGAACGCAATCTGCCGCTTTCAATTCACTGCATAAATGGCTGGGGCTGCCTAGTGGAGCTTATGGAATCGAATCCCTTACCCGCACGCGGTTTTCTACT
>DPWT01000184.1 GCA_003527555.1 Verrucomicrobiales bacterium
GCTGTCAGCTCCTAACTCGCCGGCGTAACCACGTCTGCGTCCGTCACCGGCTTATCTGAAGAATCGCCATCTGTGTCATTATGGGCTTTTGCCGATTCTTCAATAATTAAGCGTTCCTCGGCGTGGTTACGGTTTCTACCTTGACCAATGGCGACTCCAAGCCAGCGAAGCTCATAGCTGTTATCAAGGGCAACTTTAACCATCATTGTAAGCGGCACGGCTAATAACATTCCCACTGGACCCCAAATGAACCCCCAGAACAGAACCGATACAACAACTACCACAGTGGAGAGACCAAAACGACGTCCCAGCAATGCAGGTTCCATAAAGTTCCCCAAAAACCCGTTAATGACCATATAACCGCATGCCAAAGCAATAGCATGTTTGGCATCGTGCATCAACAGAGCAAGAATCACCGGTGGGATGCCAGCAATGATTGAACCCACCGCTGGGATGTAGTTGAGAGCAAAGGCTAGGATACCCCAGAGCAGTGGGAAATCGACACCAGCCGACCAACAAAGCAGCCCCGCTAAAACACCCGTAGCAATACTGATCATTGTCTTGATTCCAAGGTATTTCTGGATGTCACGGGTAGCACTCAACATACGCTGTAGATTCGGGCCCTTGGCTTCCATGATCGATTCAAATCGTCTTGCAAACATACGTGCCTCACTAAGCATGAAGACTAGGAGAATCAGCACAATAAACGAGCTTTTCAACATATCCAGCACACCACCCAATAAAATCGTAATGTTTTGCTTAAAATAGTCGCCAATCTCCTCGGGCGTCAGCAGTTTCTTGATGTCATCTTGCGCTCCCTCAAACTTCCACTCCTCAAGTTTAGCTCCGCTGTTTAAGGCTACTTCGTAAATCTTGTTACCGTATTGTTGAAGGCGATCACCCTCAGATAGATCGTTGATTAGCAAGACTCCCACAACCATGATGCCGGATAAAAAAGCAAATACCACCATCACAGTGAGCAATACGGATAGAAACCTAGGTACTCTGTGCTCGCGCAGCCAGTTCGTGATTGGGAAACTGACCGCCGCAATGAAAAAGGCGAGAGCCACAGGAATGAAAAAGTCTCGAGCGAAGTACAATCCAGCAAAAACCAACACCGTAGAGGCGAGGAGCAACAATACCTTATAGGCTTCAATCGGTTTTGGAGACACTGGAGTTAATTACTAAAATGAGTGATTGTGCGTAACGCGCTTGAAAAAAATCTAATTTGAGTGAAGGTTTTTTTGACGCTCTATCAACTAAGTGCGTTTGTTAGGATTCAAACACCTAGTTTATTGCAACTGATGTTTATCATACACGGTATAATACTTGCAAGCAACGGAATCATTCAAATTATTGAAAAAAAGTGGTTTCCCCATCATCACCCAGCATCAGCATCATCATTCCGTTTCTCAATGAATCGGAAAACCTACATCAATGCTTGGCCTCAATACCCAAGGCTGATGGCATCACTGTAATTGCATCGGATGGAGGAAGCTCAGATGACAGTATTGAAATAGCAACCCATTACGGAGCAACCATCGTGCGGGCTAGCAAAGGTCGCGCAACCCAAATGAATGCAGGCGCAAAAATAGCAACTAGCGACGTGTTATTGTTTCTGCATGCTGACACCAGCTTACCAGCCAATGCGATCGAATCGATCCAGCAGGCAATCACAAACGACTACGCTGTGGGGTGTTTTGAGCGCGTTTTCGATTCTGACTCTCCACTCCTTAAGCGAACGTCTCACTGGGCGGGATGGCGGGCACGCAAGTTCTTTTTCGCATTCGGCGATCAAGCAATCTTCATACGACGTGATTCATTTGAATACCTCGGTGGTTACCGCAATCTGAGACGATTCGAGGATTTAGACCTGTCACTTCGTGCAAGAAAACGCGACCGCTGGACTGTATTATCGGGACCAGTCACTACGAGCTCACGCAGATTTGGCAAATCACCACTCAGACGTGTGATCAAAGACGCATGTATCACCATCGCATGGTTATTAGGGATTATCCGTAGCTGATATACTTGCCATAACTTCCTTATAGATCTAATAACATTTCCATGAAGTCACATGAAGTTTTCAAAGAAGCATTTGAAAAAAGCAGCCCAAAGGCAGTCGCTTCCGATCTCGGTGTCTCACTATCTCTGGTATACAAGTGGGCACAAGAGCAGTCAGATTATGGTTCCGGAAGTCGTAATCCGCTTGACCGCCTACTTGAGATCTATGAGCACACTGAGCATCTACCATTGATCGAATGGCTCTGCCATCGAGCCGGCGGCTACTATGTTAAGAATACTCCTAGCATCTGCGACAACTCTCAAGATGTACTTCCTGCAACCAATGAAATAGTCGGTCAATTTTCAGAATTGCTCGCGCGTATTTCCAAGGCAGCTCTTGACCACTCAATCACCTCCGAGGAAGCAGAGGAAATCCGTGAATCATGGGATCACCTTAAAAGTTTTGCAGAAGGATTCGTATGCTGCTGTGAGCAAGGCAACTTCGAGATTATAAGAGAGGCAGCAGCCAAGCTCTCTGATACACGCACAGGCCTCCACTAATAGTCCTTTACCATCATAGATGGTTCACACTACCATGAATCCTTCCCAATACAGGTTTGCTCGCAATCTTCTTTTTCGGCTAGATGCTGAAACCGCTCACCATGTTTCTATGGGCGCCCTTCGCAAACTCGAAACAATTCAGTTGCTCCGCCTGCTGAACGGAAACATCCCCAAGGCAGAACCTGTGCAGTGCATGGGTCTAGCATTCCCCAACAAAGTTGGTCTCGCGGCAGGACTTGACAAAGAGGGAAACACGATCGACGCCCTAGGAAGACTTGGGTTTGGGCATGTAGAAATAGGCACCATCACTCCCCGTCCTCAGGAGGGTAATCCCCTTCCCCGCTTGTTTCGTATCATCAATCGAGAAGCAATCATCAATCGTATGGGTTTCAACAATCCAGGTATCGATGCCGGCGCTCAAAATGTAGCTGCATCTACTACCTTCCGAAAAAGAGGGGGGATTGTCGGTTTCAACATCGGTAAAAACAAAAGCACTCCCAACGAGAATGCAACAGACGACTATCTCGCATGCCTACGCGGTGCTTGGGACGTCGCCGATTATATCACCGTCAATCTTTCCTCACCCAATACACCGGGCCTGCGCGACTTACAAGCCGCTGACGAGACTTCTCGGTTGCTGGAGGCACTCAAGACAGAACAGGAAAAACTAACGCTTGAGCGCGGCAAACGAGTTCCTATCACACTCAAAGTAGCTCCCGATCTCGATCTTCAACATATCAAGGAATTGTCTAAAGTATTCCTCAATGGCGGTCTCGATGGACTCATCGCGACCAACACAACAATCTCCAGATCTGAGGTTGATGGATGTGACTTCTCAAAGCAAGCTGGCGGTCTCTCTGGTGCGCCGCTCACCCAGAAATCGACTGATGTCATTAGCGCATTTTACAGTCACCTTGGGGGCAAGCTACCTATAATTGGCGTTGGCGGCATTATGGACGCCAAAGATGCTCAAGCTAAAATAGCCGCCGGAGCTACACTCATTCAGCTATACACCGGTTTTATATACCATGGGCCAGCACTCGTTAAAAATATCCTAAAAACAAATCATTAGTTCGTTCAACTAATCCCAATTGGACCTGCCACCTATTCCAATACTCAACTCACCACTGAATGGAGCCGCTACACATTACTTAAGCAAAATATGATAACGCGTTTCCTGACCGATCATCGCTTTGCGTTCATCACCGATAGAATCATTGTCAGGGTAACATAGCCAGGGATGCGGTTAACTAATCCTACGACGTCATTCGGATCATACGCATGTCAGCATCAAAAACCGAGGGCACAAAAAGTCAGAGCAACCAATAAAACTGCATGTGGGGTATTTCACGATGTAATAAACTATAAATTTATCCCACTAAATCTCCAATGGAGCCGAAGTCGGGGACAAAGAGACGTTTATAAAGACGAGCCGCGTAGCCGTCAGTCATACCAGCAAGAAAATCACAAACTAATCTGGCACGGGCGTCAGCGTCAGGAGCAGATTTGAACTCCACAGCATCATCGTGGGGTAATAGTTGGAAATCTTGTCCAGCGATTGTTTCGTCATCGATATAGCGCTTTTTCAGCACGTCCCATAGTCGCTCCAACATGAAGTTCCCCTTGAATTCAAGTTGCTTAAGCTCAGGCGAACGAAAAACCACATCAAATGCGAGCCGCTTGTAGATTTCTGACTCAGCGCGCGTTTCCTCATCGATATCGACTATGTAACGGTAGCGATTTGTAGTGCTGCTGAGAAAATTCACATCTTCACGCAGACTTGCAGCTTGGATGTACTTGCCAATACGTTTGCCCGCAAATGGTTCCACACGGTTACCCCGAATCGCCTTAATTAGATCTCCGAGCGGTGTGCCTCGGGCTGTCGACTCACCTGTGCTTTCTGCCCACCGCTCAATGCGTGCGATGGATAAAAAACCAGCCCTAACACTGTCGGCTAGGTCATTCAAGGAATACGCAGTATCATCAGCCCAATCCATCACCTGGCACTCAATCGATTTAAATCCATCTCTCACCTTTCCCGGAGTATACTCTACGGGGAAATCATTACCTCCCATCGCCCAGTCAAGATAGTTTGATTGCTCATTATAAATGAAGTGGTTTTCAGGCACTGCATCATCAGTCCGCAATTCACCCCAGAGTGTCTTGTATTTCAGCACACCATCCAGAAATGCACGAGTCGGATCCATGCCTGAATTTTTCACAGAAAATATTCGCTCTGTAAGAAGTCGAAGCGTCTGTGCATTACCCTCAAATCCTCCGAACCCTCGCATCAGATAATTTAAACTCCGCTCACCAGCGTGCCCAAACGGTGGATGCCCAAGATCATGAGATAGACACACCACCTCAACTAGTTCAGGATCTATGAAATAGTCTTCCCCTAAAACTTCCGAGCTTTGTTTTAGCCAGTGGCAGATCGAACGCCCAATTTGGGCTACCTCCAATGAATGAGTCAGTCTGGTGCGGTAAAAATCATACTCCCCACTCCAAAATACCTGCGTCTTACTTTGCAAGCGACGAAACGCTGGAGTGTGTAAAACACGATCACGGTCGATCTGAAATGGAGACCGGAAATCTTCACTCGACTCATGTCCAGAGACTCGCTCAGTATCAAAAGCGTTATAAAATGTATTCATCGTTGTGATCATTGTTAATTGTCTGTTTCTAATTATCAATTACAATCAAACCATCTCTCGCGCGCTGAGATATGCATTAGCGAGCGCCACCGGTAAATCATTTGAGAGAGAATCAATAGTGAAAATACCGTGCTGACGAAGTTCAATGAGCAGTCTTGCCCTCTCCTCCAGATACATTGCAGCAGCACCGACCTCAAGCGCTTCGTCTAATGATGCAGACGGTTTTTTCATACGATCCTCCACAGATTGTTCACGCAAATTGGCGAGAATCGTAACGTGACGACGGCGAACCATGCGCAGTGGCTCAATCAGCTGGTTCCCATCTTCACCACGTACATTGCTAAGCATCACCACCAGCGCTCGACGGCGCTGGCGGGTCAAAAGCCTCTCAGCCGCCTCAGTAAAATCACTAGGCGAGTTCGATGTTTCGTAATTATAAAGATGATTCAGAATGGTGGTCATTGATTGCACACCCCTCACCGGTGCCAGCCACCGATCAGCTCCGCCCACACCAATGATACCTACGTGGTCGCCTTGACGCAGAGCCGTGTAGGCTAACAGAAGCATGGCATTCAGACAGTGGTCAAACTGAGTCACGCCACCATCAAGAGCACGCATACGCCGGCCGCAGTCGACGGCGAGAACCACCGTTTGGTTACGCTGTTCTTGGTAATCTCGTGTGATCAGCTCGAGGCGTTTCGACGTAGCTTTCCAATCGATCCGCGAAAGCATATCCCCGATCTGGTACTCGCGCAGCTGATGGAATTCACGACTGAGCCCAGTACGGTTTTTTTTTATAATCCCCATTTGCTCGGTGCAATTTTCCATAGCTAACG
>DPWT01000190.1 GCA_003527555.1 Verrucomicrobiales bacterium
GCTGCAACGGGGCGAAATTTTATGATCAGATTCATTCCCATCCGGTCAATTTCAATTTCTAATTTATCCTCATCTTCATCGTCAGCAATTGCCTGATTACAGAACTCTTTGTTACGCTGAAATAATCCCCTGACTGCATGTTCAAGATTCCGTTGTGCCCCAGCCCCCATGGTAAGCGTCGCTTCCTTGAGTGCTCGTTGTGCATCGTTAAATGTGCTAAGTATGTGATCTCCGTTTGGCATGATAGTAGTTTGTTAGGATGTTATCCGAACCGCCCGCTGATGTAGTCCTCAGTCTGTTTAATGGATGGATTCGTGAAAATATGTTCTGTGGTGTTGTATTCGATCAGTTCGCCGAGATAGAAAAATGCAGTTTGGTCAGATATACGGCTCGCCTGCTGCATGGAGTGAGTGACGATGACGATAGTGAAATCTTGGCGTAGTTCGAGAATGAGCTCCTCGACCTTGGCCGTGGCGATCGGGTCAAGAGCGGAACATGGCTCATCCATCAGAATGACCTTTGGTCGTACTGCAATGGTCCGGGCAATACAAAGTCGTTGTTGCTGGCCGCCGGAAAGTCCTAAGGCGCTATCCTTGAGGCGATCCTTGACCTCATCCCAGAGGGCTGCACCTCGCAGGCTTTTCTCTACTGCCTCATCAAGGAGGCTTTTCTTTTTTATTCCCTGGATGCGTGGACCATAGGCAACGTTGTCGTAGATGCTCTTGGGGAAAGGGTTGTATTTTTGGAAAACCATCCCGACTTGTTTACGCAGCTCGATGGGGGATACACTTTTTGAATGAATGTTCTGATCCATAATACGGATTTGGCCACTGGTAATGCGTGAGGTTTCAACCAGATCGTTCATTCGGTTCAGGCACCGGATTAGAGTGGATTTACCACAGCCTGAGGGTCCGATGAATGCGGTGACTTGCTTTTCGGGTATATCAAGCGTGATGTTTTGTAAGGTATTTGTCTTACCCATGTCATAGCTGAAAGACAGATCATCGATTTCAACCATAGTTTTCAGTCCATTCAGGTGATTGGTTGGCCTAGTTTGGGCAAGCTGTGCTTTTGCTTGTTCCGTGTGTTCACTTGATGGTGGCTGACTAACAGCCTGGTCGATTGCGCTAGCAGTGGGCTCAATATTTTGTGGTTTCTTTTGAGTCATGGATTTCATTGGTAAAGATGGATTGTTGGTTTATTACCACTTAATCTTGTTGCGAAAGTGAATACGAAGCCAGATAGAGATTCCGGCAAGCGCCATCACGATGAGCATGAAGACGAGTACGGAGCCATACTGCATCGGCTCTGTGTATTCTGATTGTGGAATGCGACCAGCTACGGTGTAAATATGATAGGGAAGTGCTTGAACCGACTGTTGAAGAAACTCAACGAAGGCGGCAAATCCTGTTGATTGAACTGCTTCCCATGGGAGATCCGAGCGCTCTGCAGCTGCAGCGGTGAACATGATCGGCGCTGTCTCACCAGCCACACGGGTGATCCCCAGCACCGAGGCGGTTAGGATACCTGGTAGTGCATAGGGAAGGACGGCTGTGCGAATGGATTGCCACTTTGATGCACCGAGCGCAAGTGATGCCTCACGGAATCCCATGGGAACTGCACGAAGTGATTCCTCACAAGATGTGATAATTACAGGAAGAACCATGATGGCTAGGGTGAATCCACCGGCGAGCATACAGGTGCCCCAACCTTCGAATGATAGATATGTCCATCCATCATGGAAATATTCTTGGCTATTTGATCTGGCAGCAGCGACAACTGCGGATGTGGACAATTCACGTGTTTCCATGTGAATTTTTTTCTCTTCAACAACACGTAGCTGTGGTGTCGACGCAACTGGTGCTAGCGGTAAGGATAACTTGCTTTCGATGTGAGGACTGCTGGTTAAGCTCGGAGCAAGCATGACAAATAACCCTAAACCGAATAAGCCAAACACAATTGAGGGCACACCAGCAAGGTTGAGCATTGCCAGACGAAGCGATTTTGTGAATGCGCCTTTTCGGGCATATTCGTTCAGGAAGGTTGCTGCGCCAATCCCCGTGAAAAGAGCCACGACCATGCAAATGATAACGAGTAATCCCGTGCCGACAATGGGTCCTAAAATACCACCACCGGAATATGAGTGGGTGTTTTCTGAGTTGGTTTTAAACTTACCGCTTTCCTCATTGGCGCGAGTTATCGCGTCCAGATCCTCAGTGTCTATTCTGATCTCCGCATCCTTCGCCAGAGTGAACCGTGTATAATCGACCTTTTGTTCGAAATCTGTCACGTCCTCAAGTTTGATGCCAGGGTTGGCGGCAATGAGTTGTTCATAGTTACTCACAGGAAGCGTGAGTTCTGCGGGCTCAGCGAGGTTTACAACGATTGAACCTCGCACGAGATTGTGCTGCGTTGTGATTCCTTGGTTCGCGAGGATAGTGATAGCTGATATAGGGGCGGAGTATACTCCTTTTGCTAAGGTGAACTGATGGAATGTGGTTGTTTTGGGAAGATCTTCTTGTGATTGAATTGGGAGTGTCCCATTTTCATCCTCGTCGAAGGCAGCGAAATAGGTGTTGGCATCCACAGTGATGGTCTGGGTTTTCGGTATGATGGATTGGCAGATTTTATCAGGCTCGTCATCGGGAAACCCCTGGCGCATCTGGAAAATAAGATCTGTCGGAGCTAGTGCGTCGTGGGCAGTTTTACTTAGGGCATAATCTCCCTTGGCGATGGTGACCTTATAATCACTGAGCGTTACCTCCCGCGTGGTGACTCCAGCAGGGATGAGCTCCGGAACCAATGACTTCAACTTTTCAAATTGGTCGGTCATTAGGGTGATCTCTTTATCAGAAGCAACGCTGAAGCCAGTCGAGCTTTTTGTGTCGCGCTCGGTGTAGATTAGAAAGAAACCCTTGTTCTGTTGTTCGATACTTTTTAGGTATCCCTCACCGATGATTGATCCTGGCATGAGTAAGAAGCGCTTGTAAGCAAATGACTTTTTGAATTCTTCGACATTCTTCAGTGGTAAGGCATCGTCGTCATTACTGCTCAGGATATTGTCAAAATTCTCAGTGGGTATTTCAATTCCTTCTGCCTCCACGGCCTCAACCACTGCAAGTGTCTGGGGTTTTTGGGTAATGAAATCTGCACCTTTCCGCCAAATGACGGGAGCGCCCTCAATGATGATTTTTCCAAAAATCACCAGTGCACAGAGCAGGATACAATACGTCGCAAACGAAAAGAATCCGTATTGAAAAATTTCGCTGACTGGTGTGCCGCGCTGTTTTTTGCAGAACGGGTTGTTGCTAGATTTGTGCTTAGCCATGTTAGGTGAATTTTTTCAGGATGCGTTGAGAAATATAATTCAAGCTCAGTGCGATGACGAATAAGACGAGTCCGACCATGAACAAGGCGCCCCAGTGAAGTGAACCTTCGTCGACCTCGCCGATTTCCTGTGCGAGGATGCCGGTCATTGAGTGGGCGGGGTCAGTAAATGACTGCGGAATGGCGATACGGCCACCCATGACTAACAGAACGACCATGGTTTCGCCGATGATGCGACCAAATCCTAACAGGATAGCGGCGATGATGCCAGATCCGCAGCTTGGCAGTATGACTTTGGTGACGGTTTGTAGTTTGGTGGCACCGAGTGCGAGGGATGCTTCCTTGTAGGCTTTAGGTACGTTATTGAGTGCGTCTTCACAGAGTGTAAATATCGTGGGGACAGACATCAGTGCCAGCAGGAGTCCTGCATTCATAATGGTGAGGCGACCTTCCACAGGGAACCCAGGAATCCACGACAACCATGGCGACTGTGAGTATTCCTGGATGAGTGTGCCGAGCACCACCACCCCGAAGAATGCCAGAACGATTGAGGGGATAGCACCGATGAACTCAATGAATGGCTTGATGATGTGCTGCTCGGTGGAGGTGGAAAGGCGGTTAACATAGATAGCACCACCCACCGAGAAGGGTATGGCGATGAGGATCGCGATGATCGCACACGCGACTGAGCCGGCAAGAAGTGGCACAATACCATAGATATCCTGCCACGAGGAATTGGTAATCCATTTTGTGCCGAAAAAGAACCCAATAACCGCTTGGCCAAGTGGATAAGAGGTTGAATGGTCCCATGACTCCATCTGTTTGCTTTTGGCGCTGAAAAGCTGTCCGATGTTTTCCTGGATTTTTTGTATCTCATCGATCTTACGACGAGAGATTTTTGACTGAAACTCACTTGCATCTGGTAACAGAGCGAAAGCGACTTTGTTTTTTTCTGTTACTGCGGTGGTTATCTCCTGATGCTTATCGAGAGAATTATAAAGTGGTTTGTTGAGCTTGGCGTAATCGGGTTCGACATCAAGGATGCGCTTCATTTCAAGCCGAGTGCGCTTTTGGTCTTCCACATTGGTAGTGATTGCCAGCTTGTCTTCAAGCGCATCTTTGCGAGCCTTCGCAGTGACATAGTTGACTGCTTGAGCCTTATTCTGACTGGCGATTTCGCGCAGACCGGTTACGTAACCTTTAAGTGGAGTTATTGCCTCAGAGAATCCTTGATTCGCTTTGATTAAATTGCTGATAAATTCGAGTGAATCAACCTGCTCGGTCATGCGTTGTTCCTCGGCTTCAATTTCTTTGAGGAAAGCTGTTTTTTCTCCGCTGAGGAGATTTTCTACAATAGAGTTACGGATTGAGGCCAGGTATTTTTCGTCAGTTGCCCAGAGGCGGTTTGAGAGATCCCCGTAATCAAGAGCATCGACGGCAGTTTGCGCAGCTGCTTTGAGAGCCTCACGCACTTTTTCGTAATATTTCTGAGCTGACTTGAGATCGTCGGTGTTTGGGTTTTCCTCGGACTTTAGATTATCGTACCGAGATTTAGCGCGTTTGTAATGCTTGCGCTCGGAGGATATTTTTTTAAGCACCTGCGCTTTAAAGTCACTGTGAACGGATGCAATGTTGTAAAGAGCCCCCAGTCGTTCCTGGATTTCATAGGCACGAGCGTGGGTGCTGAGTGATTTGAGCTGTTCCTGTGCAGCAAGTTGTTCGGCCGAGTAATCGACAAACTCTTGTCCGGATTTACGATAGAGTTCGAGGCTACTGCGGTATTGTGGAAAAAAATTCGCCGAGTGATAGATAAGAAAGCCGATGATCAGCCCGATCACGATGATGGCGATGGTCGCGTTGCCGCCAAAGAAGTATTTAATAGCCTCCTGTTTTCCGATGCCGAGGATACGGAATCCAGACCCTGCATAGAAGGGGTTGTTTTTAGACTTCTTTTTTTTCATGAACGGTAAAATAGGAAAATGGCACCGCACAACCAGGTGGTCAGCGGTGCCATTGTTAATTTATTACCGGAGTGAATTACTTCTTAGGAGGTGCTATGAATCCTACCTTTTCAATAATCTTACCGGCATCACTTGAAGTGGTTGACCACTTGATGAACTTGGCTGCTTCACCGGAAGGCTGACCTACGGTGTAGTAGTAGAGGTTACGGGAGAGCGCATACTGCTTGGAGTTCTCCGGAGCGGGGAGCACACCATTGACCGCGACTGATGCGATGCCGTCTTTTTTGACGTAGGCGAGTCCGACGTAGCCGATGCCGTTGGTGTCCTTGGCGACTTCCTGGGCGATCTGCTCGTTCCCTGCCATCTTCTGGCTATTCTTCCCGTAATCCTTCTTGTTCATGGCAAGCTTCTGGAACGTCTTGTAGGTTCCGGAGGAAGTGTTGCGGGTGTAGACATTGATGGTGCCTGCCTTACCGCCAACCTCTGACCAATCAGTGATAGTGCCAGTGAAAATACCAGCGACCTGTTCCTTGGTGAGCTTCTTCACGCCGTTGGCCTCGTTAACGATCACAGCGATCATATCAACGCCTGCAACGTGCTCAACTACTTCTTTTCCCGAGCTGGCGAACTTGTTTTTCTCACTCGCCTTGATGCCGCGTGAAGACATGCCGAAATCAGCAGTGCCGGACAGTAGGGATGTAAAGCATGTGGAGGAACCTTCAGCTGCAATTTCGAAGCTGACGTTGTTGCCGGCGGCTTTGTATGCTTCCGCCAGTTGAGGAACCATCTTGGCGCCGAGAGTGTCGGACCCTTTGATGACTAACTTGGTCTGTGCCTGGATAGCCGTGCAAAGTGTTAGGCTAGCAAGGACGGATGTAATAGTTTGGATCAATTTCATGTTGTTTGTTTTTTTGTTTTAGAGCGGAGCGGTTTGTTGCTCACGATGGGGCATTGTTTCGCATGATCCCTGCTAATCGGCAAAAAGTGTATCGTTACAAAACCGACACAATAACCTTTCAATTGTGTCGATTTCGTAACAATTAATGTGGGTGACTTTGCCAGTGAGTGAGTGTAATAGTGACATGAGAGTAATTAAATTTCCATGCACACTATTCTAGTAGTCGAAGATGAAGAGGACATTGCTGATCTCGTAGCGTTTAACCTGAGGCGTAACGAATTTCAGGTAGAGTTGGCTCATGACGGTATTCAGGGGCTTGCAAAGGCAAAAGAAGTCAAACCGGATCTGATCGTGCTTGATGTAATGATGCCGGGCCTTGACGGATTTCGTGTGTTCAAAGAGCTAAGGAAAGACAAATCCACGAGAACGATACCTGTTATTATGCTGACTGCACGTGGTCAGACTGAAGACAGAATCCAAGGATTGGAATTGGGTGCCGAGGATTACATGACTAAACCATTTAGCCCGAAGGAACTCGTGTTACGGATTAGAAATTTGCTCAAGCGTTCGACGCGTAAAATCAGCGGTAACGAACTGGTATGTGGGCCATTTCGATTCGTTAAAAACGCGTTACAGTTTTTCCTCGACGATCAGCAAGTGGATTTGACATCAACCGAATTTAAACTGTTGTTGTATCTTTGCGAGCGTCAGAATGCATCGCAAGATCGGCATACACTACTGATGGACGTCATGGGATATAGCAGTGAGGTACACAGCAGGACCTTGGATACCCATATGAAGAGGCTTCGCAAGAAACTGGGAGTCCATGCCGATATTGTGGAAACCGTACGCGGCGTAGGTTATCAGGTGAAATTGCTATCGTAAGTTAGACTGAATTCACTTATCAAGTATGACTTAACGTGATTCAATCTTGAACTGATGATGACCGAATTATTGCTGTTGCTCGTTATAGCTATCCTTAGCTATGCCCTGATTAGGCAGCATCGCGCACAGAAGTTGCTTATCCAAAAACAGAAAAAGCGTAACCGGGAGGTTAGAAGGGAAGCACTCATGGAGAGAGATCAGCTTCTTGATGCCTTGGGTGATGCATTTCTACTAGTTAATGAAATTAGCCAAATTGTATTTGCCAATGCAGCAGCAAGAAAGCTGGTCAAAGGTAGAAAGCTGAGCGGTCGAAGTCTAATGGAGGCATTTTTAGATGACCAATTGTCTGTCGCGATCATGAAGTGCATTCGTACCGGAAAACCCATGCAGGAACGGGTTATTCTGCATTCAACATTCACCCCTCTAGGAGCGGCATCAGAGCAGGGCATAAGCGCCTGGGTGATCGATGCAGCACCTTTAGATTCGATGGATAACGAGATATTAACCCGGGTAGTTATTAGAGATGTGACTACGGAGTATTTGTCGGATCAGGTAAGAAGGGATTTTGTTGCCAATGCATCGCATGAATTGCGTACTCCGATGGCAATCATCAATGGGTATCTAGAGAACCTGTTAGATGATGGTTTGATTGAAGATCAGGAATTGGCAACCAAGTTCCTTGGAACAATGAGGAAGCATGGACAGCGTATCGCGCGCCTGGTCGAAGACATGTTAGTCATTTCTAAAATGGAATCGGGGGAGTCGATAGCGCTCAATCGTGACGATTTTTTGGTTATGGATTGTATTCGGGATGTGGTCGATCGGCTTGAATTAATGATTGAAAAGCAGGGCGCTGTTATTTCTAAAATTATCATGCCAGATGATCTCACCTTGAATGCAGATCGCTTTTACTGGACACAAATTCTATTTAATCTGGTTGAGAATGCCCTTAAACAAAACCCTGCTAATGGGCTGGAGATTAAAATTGAAGCTAAAGCTGTGGATGGCGGAATCAATATTTCAGTGAGTGACAACGGTGTAGGTATTCCATCCGGTGATTTACCGTATATATTTAAACGTTTTTATCGCGTGGAGAAAGACCAAGTAAAGAGTGAAATCAAAGGGACCGGCTTGGGGCTATCAATCGTTAAGCGGGCTGTTGAGGCACATGGTGGTGAAATTACGGCAACTTCCCAACCGGGGCAAAGGACATGTTTCATGATTAGGTTACCAGTTAATCTTGATTGCTAACAGTTGGTTGCAGTAGTGCCAGCCCAGTGGCCAGTGGCGAAGCAACCTTGCATGAGATAGCCGCCTGTTGGAGCTTCCCAGTTGAGCATTTCACCAGTTGCATAAATACTGGGTAGTTTCTTAAGCATGAGGGTGTTATCGATTTCGTTCCAACAAATGCCGCCAGCCGAGGAAATTGCTTCTGCTATCGGTCGCGGCTTGGTGAGAGGAATTCGGCAATTTTTCACTTCGTGTGCCAGTTGTTCGACAGATTTCCATGGGCCTCTATCAGGCATATGTTTGAGTAACGAGCAGGTTGCAGGATCAAGTTTCCATCGCCGCCTTGCCTCACGGATAAAATTTCTGTGAACTTTGCCCATACGTTTTAAGAGTTCAGCGTGAGAAACATTAGGTTTAAAATCAATCATGACCTCGGGAGACTCCATTGCACGGAGACTGGGGCCAAGTCGGTAGATGGGGCCACCTTCTAGTCCGTAGCGAGTGATAACAAGTTCACCATTGCAGCTGTCTGTGTTGGCACTTATGGTAATATTTTTGACAGGCATGCCTTCTGCCTCTCTGATGATGGGTTCTGGCCAGTGGGTTTCCCAGCCACAGTTTGCTGGCGATAGCGGCTCGACACAGACCCCACACTGTTCGAGGTATTGTATCCAGCTTGAGTCGGAGCCAGTATGTGGCCACGAGCCGCCCCCCAGAGCAAGAATGGTGGCATCGTGTTTTACGGTATGATGCTTGTGTTCATACTCAAAAATAGCGGAGCCATCTGCCTTGAATCCTTGCCAACGATGGCGTGTTTTGAATATTAGATTTTGTTTCCTGAGCCGTTCTATCCAACGGCGAAGCAATGGCGCGGCACGAATAGTTCCATTCACTGGTTGGGGGAAGACCTTACCACTGCTTGCTGTAAAAGTCTCGATTCCTAGACTTTTAGACCATGATCTGAGGGCGTTGTTGTCAAAAGCAGTAATTATTTTTTTCCAGTGTTCCGTTGGAAATTTTGGGCCGCTGTATCGCTTAAGAAATAGCTCGAGCGGCTCGTCAAAAGTGAGATTGAGTCCGCTTTTGCCGGCGACCAAAAATTTTCTACCGACTGAGGGCATTGAATCATAGAGCGTGACACGTGCACCGTGAGCGAGTGCCGTTTCAGCAGCCATTAAGCCAGAGGGGCCTCCTCCGATGACTGCGATGTCCTTTCCTTTTTTCAATTTCTCTTTCCACGCACCCGATCACCAACTAAGAATCTCTGCATGAGCGATTGCAGCGTGAATTGGACAACATGGCAAGGTGAGATGCCCGCCACTTTGATGTTTGTGGTCCAGAATGATCAGATACTACTCATTGAAAAATTGCGAGGCATCGGGGAAGGTAAGATTAATGGACCAGGTGGAAAAATAGATCCCGGTGAAACACCCGCTGAATGTGTGGTCAGGGAATGCCAAGAAGAACTGCACATCACTCCACTGAGCCCAATCAAAATGGGGGAGCTATGGTTTAGCATGTCTGATATCCCGGATATTCATTGTCACGTTTATACTGCCAGTAAATACGAGGGCGAGCCAACTGCTACCGAGGAGGCGATTCCGCTGTGGACACCACTCAAAAAAATTCCATGGGAGAGGATGTGGCAGGACGACCAGCATTGGCTTCCCCACATGTTGAATGGGAGAAAATTTCTCGGAAAATTTATTTTCGAAGGGGAAAAGCTTATCTGGTGTGAATTATTGACCGATGATGTTGCGGTCAATCAGTGGGGCGATAAGTGAGCCGTAACACGCCATCAAGGTTTACGTGTTAACCCATATTGTGGAGCTTAAACCATGCGCAAATGCTTTTATAAGTGTGCGCTGCGGCAGATCACTTTTCCAGCTTCAGTTTTTTGAGCTTTGGTGCAACAACCATCCGGCAGTAGCCATCTTTTTGTCCGTTAATACGGTAGTAATCCTGATGCGAGACTTTTGCAGGGTAAAATGCACTGACCTCGAAGATTTCGGTAACAATGGGAACAGGGAAGTTTTTTTGTGCTTCAGTGCGTGATGCTAAAGCGGCTTTTTTTTGTGCGTCATTGTGGTAGTAAATACCAGAACGATATTGTGTGCCCACATCGGCGCCTTGGCGGTTTAACGTGGTGGGGTCGTGTAGCCTCCAGAACCAGCTAAGCAGATTTTCGTAGGTAATTTTCTTTGGATCGTAAACGATCCTGACGGCTTCGGTGTGTCCGGTAGTTTCTGCGCAAACAGCCTCATAGGTAGGGTTTTTAACATGTCCGCCAGTGAAGCCAGAAGTGACGGAATGAACGCCTGAGATGCGTTCGTAAACGGCTTCGACACACCAGTAGCATCCAGCGGCTAGTGTTGCAATATCGTGACCTTGGGGTATGGCGGGAAGTGTGGTATTTATTTTCTGATCCATTAATCTTTGGGAAAAAATCTGTTGTTGGCTGACGAGCATTATTGCCGCCACTATTGTAATAATGATGGAGGCTTTAATGTTGTGTAGGTGTTTCATTCGCTAATTATAATCGTATTAATATACTGAGTCAAACTGGCTTCTGTATCAATTATTGTTGATTGCGCTTGGGGTCTGACTTTTTTGCCTCGTAGTAGTGCTGCATTGCAATAGGCATGAAGTATTCCAGCGCTTTGATGCGCTTTATGTCATGCGGATGGGTTCGGAGAAACTCAGGTTTTTGATCACCATCATAGAAGTGCCTGCTTTTTAGCAGCTTCCACAAAAGAATAGATTTTCTGGGGTCGTATCCAGCTTTCGCCATGAAGACGGCTCCCATTTTATCACTTTCATATTCTTGCATGCGATAGAATGGTAGCGTGTTAAAAACATATCCCCCCAATGAGAAGGCGCTGATGATTTCCCCCGTATTGTCAATATCATTGTGATCTAGAACCCTCCAGATAATGGCACTACTGATTATTATTCTGAGCATACGATGTATTCGTTGTTGGGCGTGATTGGCAGTGGCATGTGAAATCTCGTGACCCAAAGCTGCGGCGAGGAGGGCATCATCATCTCCTATAATTCGAAACAATCCTGTGTTAATTCCTACTTTTCCTCCCGGCAGGCAGAATGCATTTAACGAATTGTCTTCAAATACCACAAATTCCCATTTTGCCTCCGGCAAATCGATTACCGATTGAAGTTTACTAGCTACACGGATAACGCGCTTGTTTAAACTTGGATCGGAGCTTATTTTTTTGGTGTTTTTAAGGTAATTAAATTGGCGTGTCCCGTAATCCTGCATTATTTTGCT
>DPWT01000127.1 GCA_003527555.1 Verrucomicrobiales bacterium
TTGAGCTTGTCGCGCGGCAGAGCCAAGAGGGAGACACCGTAGCCATACTTAGTAACGGTGGATTTGGTGGAATCCATAACCAGTTACTAGACCGGTTGTCACTACTGTGAAAAAAGATATTCTAAATTTTGGTGTATTAACGAATTAAGATCGAAAATCTGAATAGATACATGATGATAATAATTAAGGTGTGTAAATCATGCCTTAAATTTTAAGAAATGACTGCATAATAAGACCATTTGATCAAAGTAGTGGCCTAGATATTTTTTTTGGCTGAGGTTTTTTTCTCAAAGCATTTAAGTGATTTTCAAGGTCAGCAATCGAAATCACTATGGTAGCACCTATTTCTTGTAGTGCCTCTTCGTAGGCAAAAGTGCCGTCACCCCCGACCAAAATTTTTGTTTCTTTGGGAAGCTGTTTACGCAATAAACGTAGCTCGTCAGACAGTGATGGGTCATCCATTGGGTAGACTATGCTCAGCAATAAAGCAGAAGATTGTGAGCGCACTACTGCGCCAGCAATAGCATCTGCAGGTAGACTAGAACCAAGGTAAACGACCTGCCAACCCAGCTTACGAGCTAAGCATGATGCTATAAATGCACCTAGCTCATGCAGTTGTCCTGCGGGAGTGGTCACCATGAGAGTTGGGGCATTGGACATGGTGGCGTATGCTGACGTACGCTGGGTAAGGTAGTCTTTAATAAAGTTAGTGGCGGCATGCTCATCTGCGGATGTGATATTACCCTCATGCCACTCAGTGCCTACTCTACGGATGAAGGGGAGGAGGACCTGATTGATGAGGCCTGAGTAGCCAAGATCACGGATTGCATGATCAAAGACCTGCTCAAGCCTTGATTGGTCGAATTTCCGCACGGCCTTCAGGCTCTCCTCAATATAGCCTGGTACAGGTTGATCTGGCGATGGCGGAGCCATGTGAGTGACTTTATCCGCAGTTTTTATGAGGTCGGTGATTTGGTCATCACTGAGCGACGCAATCTGCCCGATGGAGTGTCCTGAACGTGTTAAGATAATGAGATTTTGGAGCCTTTTGATATCTGCATCTGAATACAAGCGTCGATTAGTTTCCGTTCGCTGTGGAGTAACTGCCTGATAGCGTTTTTCCCACACTCGTAAAACGTGAGCGGTAAGACCCGTTCGATTAACGACAATTTTAATTCCGTGTAATACCATGATAGCAAATATACTAGACACAACCTATACAAAGTTATGCTATTTGCATCAAGTTTTTTTAAAATCTGCTACGTTTTTGAGGATTTTGGTGGACCGCAGACAGCATGACGCGCCAGGAATTCATCGGTAAAATCACCGTAGGCTCTACTTCCAGTGCCTTCGGGGTCGTGTTCAAAAATCGTCTTTCCATGGCTTGGAGCCTCGCCTATGCGAATGGAGCGTGGGACCACGGTCTTGTAGAGCTGAGCGGGGAAATAGTTAGCCACTTCTTCGACAACTTGACGGGATAGGTTAGTGCGACCATCGTACATCGTCATAAGAATACCCTCGAGAATGACGTCAGGATTGGCTCCGGTATCACGGATTTGCTCAATCACTTGTACGATTTTAGCCAGTCCTTCAAGTCCGTACCACTCACACTGAAGTGGAATAAGAATTTCATCGGCGGCGGCAAGGGCGGAGGTCATCAGCACACCGAGTGATGGTGGTGTATCGACGATACAGAAGTCAAAGCCATTATGTTTCTTATAACTAGAGAGTAGGTTGCGAAGCCGCATTAGGTGATCATCCATACGAGCGAGCTCAATTTCTACTCCTGCAAGATCTACACCCGAGGGTATCAATGAGAGGTTGGGGATACGCGATGGAATAATTTTTTCCTCGATGGTCGACTTACCAATCAGTGGATAATACATCGAGTCCTCACCGTCGGGTTCATGGCCAATGCCGCTGGTGGCATTGGCCTGTGGGTCAAGGTCGATAAACAATACCCGCTGCCCACGTGCTGCCAATGCCGCCGAGAGATTAACGGCGGTGGTGGTTTTACCCACACCTCCTTTTTGGTTCGCGATGGAAACGATTTTCATATTCAGACGGAAAAGACGACGGGAAAGAGAATAAAACGGATAGCAATGAATCTGTCTAAACATGCACAATTCTGATGCTTCTCCAAAGCTAAAAACGCAGAGAATGTAAACGTGTCATTGCACTGTATCCACAATGAGTCAGCATAAGCGCGACATGCGATCTGACGGGCCGATTAATATTACCGAAAAATGGATAGGAGAGGCTGCTGGTGGGCGAGTATTCCGTGAGGCACGTGCGCTGGTTCGTCTTGGCAAGGTTAACCAACTCAAGCAGAGCGGTGGGGTCTATCAGGCATTGGTTGGGCAAGGTAAGAAACCGTTGCGTGTGGTGGTTAAGGTGATTAGCAGGACTGAAGTGAAGAACCTCTGCCCGTGTGTCATGAGCCGCCGCACAGGAGCCATGTGTGAGCACGCCGCGGCTGTTTTGATGGCTACTATTTTGCCATCCGATTCCAGTTATGATGATCATGTAATCAGTGAGGAAGATGAGGCTGTTCAACCTGATGTAATTCCTCTTGATGTTCGTCTTTCCCCTAATTTTCCTCTGGAGGGTATATCTAATGTTCAGCTGAAAATATCAGGGCGCTCAGTAGAGAAACTTTCACAGTCAGATTTTGCTTTGGCTCTTTGGCTTCATAAAAATACGGGACAAACGGGCGCGGCAATGCTCGCGCTTCCCGTAGCCCAGATGGCTTGTTTTTACCAAGCAATTGTTGGCCACCCTGCAGTGTGGACTGGTAAAGATAAGGTGGAAATTTCACTGGCGCATCTGAGGCCAAAACTTGAACTAGAGATTGATGCTGAGCATAACAGCGAAATGATCTGGATGCGTATTGTTGAAGATCAGTCATTTGCCCTTCTAGGTGACCAGTTAGCGTTATGGGACAGGGAGAGCAATAATCTGTTAATTGACCAGGGAGTGGGGAAGAATAAACTAGGCGGTATGGGGATGGGTTCTGCAGATCTCACGAGTGGTGAGTGGCTGCATATCGAGACCTCGGTATTCGTAAGAGCGCTCGATGCTCTCGATCAGGTGTATCAATTACCTGGTGGTCTTGGCGGGCTTAAAATTGATGAAGTCGAGCCGGATATCGAGCTGCAGATCGCGGGGTCTACACGTGCATTACAGGCACGCCTAACAGCTGTCTATCCGGGTGGTGTCAGAGTGCTTTTACCGGTTGCGAGCGCAACAGTCACAGAGTTCCCGATTTTATCTGATGATGGCGACTGGCTACTGCGTCATCCAGAGTTCGAGCGTAGTGCGATAGCGCGACTGATGCGCGACGGGTTCCAGCCATTGGATGCCACAGGGATGATGTATCTTCGCGGTGAGGACGAGACGATCGATTTCCTGACATCATCACTTCCAGAAATCAGGGAAAATTGGTATGTAGAGACCGATGAAAAACTCGTTCATATTGAGTCTGGACTGGGACGGATCGAGCCAAAAATCGATTTTGCCGGTGGGGGGCATGGGAATGGTGCAGATTGGCTTGCGTGTGACGTGTCATGGCAATGCGGTGGTGAGTCACTGGATCGCGAATCCGTGCGCAGGCTGTTAGCATCGGGGGGGCGTACTCTGAAGCTACCCCGTGGAGGAAAAGCCGTCATTTCCCAGTTTGATGCCGAGGTTATGGATGGTTTCCTGCTTGATACCGATCCGCGCCAGGATAATGGTCGATACTATTTTCCACAGGAGCAAACCGCCTATTTGGAGCGACTCCGTAGCCACTACAGTAGTGATAGAAACAATACAGAGAAGCGGATTGATATTCCGCCACTGCTTGATGATTTAGAATTGACCTTGCGTGCCTATCAAAAAGAAGGCGTTGAATGGCTTTACCAACGGGCGTTAGGAGAGGGTGCTGCGTTGCTTGCGGATGACATGGGATTGGGGAAAACTTTGCAGACGTTGACGTTTCTCGAGCTCTGGAAAAGAACGCACTCCGAGCCGGCATTGGTTGTGTGCCCTGCCACCTTGCTAGGGAACTGGCGTGATGAAGTAGCGAAATTTGTCCCAAGCATGAATGTCTTGGTAATGCATGGAAGCAAAAGAAAAGACTATTTCGAAGTGCTGCACGCAGCAGATATTATTGTCACGAGTTATGCCTTGTTAGACAGAGACGTGGATGTTTACCGAAAGTTGCCGTTAAGTGCTATAGTGCTTGATGAGGCGAGTGCCATTCGTAACCCAGACACTTTAGCAGCGAAGGCGGCTAGAAAAATGCAGGCTGCGGCTAAAATCGCTATTTCTGGCACTCCAGTGGAAAACAGTGTGCGCGACCTGTGGTCGATTTTTCAATTTCTAATGCCGGGATACTTGGGTGGTAGAGAGGATTTCCGAAAGCGTTATGAGCTTCCGTGCTCGGCTGAGTTACCCGATCAAGCGACGCGTGCGGCCATGCAGCGACTGCGCTGGCGAACTGAGCCATTCATGCTGCGTCGGACAAAATCGTTGGTGGCAAAGGATCTACCACCCAAGATTGAGAGTGTGGTTTGGTGTGATCCTTCCCCGATGCAACGGGATTATTATCAATCGATTCTTAGACATGGCGCCGAAAAAGTGGATGCTGTACGTAAGCAATCGGGAGCCGATGGCGCACGCATGCAGATGCTAACCGTCTTGTTGCGCCTTCGTCAGAGTTGTTGTGACTTGAGACTACTGGATAAAGAATTAGATGAAAAACCACTCGCTGATATATCGGTAAAACTTGCAAGACTTATGGAGTTGTTAGGTGAGGCGAAGCGTGGCGATCACAGGGTGCTCGTGTTTAGCCAGTTTACTTCCATGCTCACTCTGATTCGTAATGAACTCGACGCCGAGAATGTGTCATATTCTTATCTCGATGGTGCCACACGTGATCGAGCTGCCGTGGTGGATGCTTTCCAGAAAACTGACGGCCCGCCGGTTTTTCTTATCAGCCTGAAAGCGGGCGGTTATGGCCTTACGCTAACAGCTGCGGATACCGTGGTGCTGTTTGATCCATGGTGGAACCCAGCTGTGGAAGCTCAGGCTGCCGATCGGATTCACCGCATCGGGCAGTCCCGTCCTGCCACGATCTATAAGTTGATTACTCGTGGAACTGTTGAGGAGAAAATTCTCAAATTGCAGGAAAAGAAAAAATCAATGATTAGTGCGGCTATTGGGGAAGCAGAAAATGAGGCTCGTCCATTAATGACAGGTTTGAGCGAGTCCGAAATGCGTGATTTGCTAGATGATTGACGAATGCTTTTTTAAAAACCATCTTGCTCGGTGAATCATGTGGAGGTATGACTGAAATATGAATACAAAGCAATTAGCAGAATCTGCATCGAGTGGAGGCACGCCTCCAGGAAATTTGAGTGATCACCTAAAAGTGCTGTGGCTTGCGCGAGCAGGTCGATGGCATGAGGCTCACGATATGTGTGAGAATGAAGATGACCCTACCTGGTCGTGGATCCACGCTCACCTACACAGAGTGGAGGGCGACTTAGGTAACGCAGGTTACTGGTATGCCCGCGCGGGAAAGCCACAGCCCGATGGACAAGATGGGCTAGGTGAGGAGTGGTTTGAGTTAGCAGAGGATTTGATTGGATAAATATCCAGAAGCTACACAAAAAGAGCCGATGTATTAAGACATCGGCTCATCAATTTTTTTGCTATAGTCAACTAGCTGCCAATATCGGTCCGGCCTGAGAGCACTGCACCCTCCTCCATGGAGAGCATTTTGGTTTTGATGTCGCCATCGAGCTTGGACTTGGTTTTGAGCTCACAGCGATCAGAAGTGATGGTTCCTTTGACCTTGCCGAAGAGCTTAACTTCGCCTGCTTTAACGTCTCCTTTTACGAAGGCATTTTCACCAATGGTGACTCTACCTTTATCTGAGGAGATTTCACCATCGACTTTACCGTCAATGACCATATCATTGCTGAATTTGATAGAACCTGTGATTTCGATTCCATTTGCGAGAACGTTAGTTACATTTGCCATAATTTGAAATTAAGATGCCTAAAATTGGTTATAAGGCAATCAAAGAATTTTAAAAACAGGGCGGCAAAGTATAGTCTTAGTGTTTGTAGCTGGATAATTTTATCAATTTCTATCATTACGCCTCAATCCGCGTAAACGCTTTTAAATATCACGATTGCGAGGACTTTACTTGTCAAAATCTCCCAACAGGCGGCGTATTCTGGCTGCAGGACCTTCACCTGAATTTGATGATTTGTTAGCTTCCTCTAGAAGATTTGATTGAAGTCGGTTTTTGTCCACATGGGTGACGGGATTTGGATCGGAAGCAAGCACACGCAGGAGCGTCTCAGCAGGGGTGATAAATGTTTTAATCCGACTGCTTCGGGCAATGGTAATGCCGACTAATTTACCATCAAGATCAAGGACTGGTGCGCCTGTGTCTTCAGGGTTGATAGGTATGTCGGACTGCACGACATTGGGGAAGTTAGAGCGCACGCGGTTGATGCTGGTGCCCATGCGTTGCATCCGCTCCATGCGTTTGCGAGGCACACGTTTGATGCCAGCGTTGTCTGCGCGCGAGCCTAGTTTAACGGTGGCGACTTTCTCATCACCATTTCTGCGATAGAGTATGGTTGTCTCCGAGCCCGGTACGAGGCGCTGCAGTAAATTACGTAATTCGATCGCACCCACTATGGGCATTTGGTTCACAGACATAACGATGTCTCCATTGCGTAATCCAGCTTTCTTGGCTGCTGAGTCGGGCATGACCCGCATGAGTGGGACACCATTTTTGCCTGCCTTGCTGAAGTCCATCATCACACCCAGATATGCTTTGTCTTTCTCCCTCAAGCTACGTGACATGACGCTAACCACGCCAATACCATCGACTTTACCATCTGGGCGAGCCACTGCAAGGAAGCTGCCGAGTTCGGGATTTGACATTTTTTTGAGGTCAAGTGGCTTCAATGGTGCGTCTGAGCTTAGCAGAGCTAGATCGTGTTCTGGGTAGACACCATCAACATTTGCTGAATAGGATTTTCCCTTCACTGTGCTAATGTTGATGGATCTGCGTGGATTAGAAATCTCACTCCATTTGGTTAGTATAGCCACCTTGCCTTGGTTGTTGGTGACTACGGTGCCGTAGGCGACTCGCTTACCTGAGATGTTAACATTGACGATACTTTGAGAGGCTGTTTTGACGGCTGGCTCCGCTGCGCTGAAGAAGCTAATCGCTTGTTTTTTCAGTGTTGCTATCTCTTGATTACTGAGCTGCTCGTATGGATCTGGCATGCGAACACCATCCTGGGCATGGATGTTAACATGAGTAAATGATAGGAGGACTAGTGCAATGGTTGTGGTCTTGTTCATGTGAAAACAATGGCTGTAAATGGTAGATTATTTTATCGGCGTCTCCTGAGGACTTCGCCTCGTTTACCGAGTTTGACTTCAAGGGTGATAACATCTTCACCACGGAGAATTCTCACCTTGATATCATTTCCCGGACTGTAATTGGTCAGAATCAGGTGAAGCCTGCGTAGGTCTGGAGTGCGGCGACCGTTGATGCTACGGATGATGTCACGCTCACGTATACCCGCACGCTGTGCTGGGCTACCCTCAAATACATGGCTGACAAATACGCCTCCTCTTGCCGTTTTCATTGTCTGAATACCGAGAACGGGTGCATCAGGATCGTCCAGTGCACTTCCTCCAAGACGCCCCCATGTGTCACCGCTTTTTAAGCGATCCCAATCATCACGAAATCCTTCAATACTAGCGTGGTTATTAGCCGATAGAGATGTTCCTATGGACGAGTGAATACCAATGACCTTACCGTCTAGGTCATAAAGAGGGCCGCCTGAGTCACCACCAATGAGTGCGCAATCCGATGATATGAACTTATGGATACTGCGGGCAATGATGCGCCCAAATCGAACAGGCGGTGTGCGAACGGGATCGTAGCCACCAGCATGGCCAAGCGCGAGCACAAGGTCTCCCGACTTCAGATCCTTGGAGTTGCCAATTTCTGCGAAGGGCCATGGTCCTTTTTCGGTAATCTGGACCATTGCGGTATCGCGAGTGTAATTTGCTCCAAGCACCGTGCCATTTGCCTGTTTTCCATCAGGGAAAACAACGGTGACCTCTTCCGCACCTCTTATTACGTGACCTGCGGTGAGGATGAGCCCATCTTTATTGATAATGACTCCGCTGCCAGACGCCCCAGTTTTGGCCGAAAAAAGTGATACAGTGGCAGGTAAAACTTTTTTCACTGTCTGAACCGTTCTCGCCTGAATGTCCTTGAGGTCATTCAAGCTTTCCGCTGTTGGAGTAGCGGTGACGTAATGCGCATTCGCTGCAAGCAGACAGATCGTGAGCAATGAAATAATTATGTGTCGTGTCATTATTGAAGAACTGGAGAGTATAAAAAGATGATCTATTAATTAGAACGTCGCACTTTTTTTATATTGTTCCAATTATTTTACGGCAATGCTGGTAGAAACAAGCAAAATAGATTACCATGACGGGGGTTCGATGTGAACGACGGCCTCTCGAACAACAGTAAAACTATTAGGATGGCAGCCAGAAAATCCAATACAGGCGCAGGTGGTGGCACACGTAAAGCCAAACCCTCTGCTGCGCGTAAGTCTGGCAGAAAAACCAAACGTAAGACGCCGCGTAAACCTACCAATCGCCGAAAAAAATCATCAGCCAAGAAGCATGGTTTGTTGTTTAGGCTCTTCTTCTGGCCTTTCCAGTTGCTCGCGCAGACTACAGAGCGCTGGCATCCTGTGCTGAGATGGCCCGTCAGAGCAGCCGGAGGTGCGATGCTTGTGATGTTTTTCTGTTTCTTGCTTGTGGCAGTTTTCTACTATCTGCGAGCTACTCAGTATAACCTCGATAAAGCGTCGGAAATGCCGGCGCGCACATTGGTTTACGCCCGAGACGGAAGAACTGAATTGGGGCGTCTGCATGGTGATAACCGCTATTTAGTAAAGTATGATCATGTGGCAAAAGATTTTCGTAATGCTTTAATTTCGCGTGAGGATGCCCGATTCCATGATCATTTTGGGATTGATATAAAAGGTTTGATTCGTGCCACTGTGCAGAACATCAAGCGCCGCCGCCTTGCACAGGGAGGCTCAACTATAAGCATCCAGCTTGCAGAAAACACATGGTTTCCTCCTGATACGGGAAAGAAAAAATCAACAGCCAGTTTGATTGACCAGAAGTTATTGGAAATGGCATTGGCATGGCGGATTGAGCGCCGCTACGAGAAGTCGGAGATTCTTGAGCACTACATGAATCGTATTTTCTGGGGACACTCGATACGTGGTGTGGAGTCAGCATCCCGTACCTACTTTGAGAAGCCAGCCATCAGGATTACGTTATCTGAGGCGGCAATGCTGGCCGGTATCATTCGAGGGCCCAATGCTTTTTCGCCCTTCAAAAACATTGAGGCGGCCACGCGAGAACGTGATGTAACCTTGGGTAGAATGGTCAAGTATGGGCACATTACTCAGGCCCAGGCGGACGTCGCTAGAAATGAGCCACTGATAGTGCGGCCGAAAAACCGTCGTGTGTTGCAAGAAACCTACGTGATGGATGCGGTGCGCCGTGAGCTTGATCGTATTCTCGAGGAGCAAAACATCCAAGATGGTGGGCTTACTGTGATTACAACGATTGATCATACTATTCAGCGTGCAGCTGAGCTATCGATGGAGCGCAATCTCGTCCGTGTGGAAAAAACTCCTGGTTATCGGCACCAAACGCGCCGACAATGGCAGCAGCTTCCGAGCGGCAGGGCGGGGGAGACACGCTATCTTCAGGGTGCATGTGTTGTCATCGAGAACCGAACCGGAGCTGTGCTCTCGGTAGTGGGCGGCAGAGATGCTAATGAGTCCAAATACAATCGGGCAATTCAAGCTGAACGCCAAATTGGCTCGATATTCAAACCTTTTGTATACCTAACGTCTTTTAACCGAGGTATGATGCCTAAAACATGGATTCCTGACGGGCGTATCAGGCCGGGTGAAATCAGGGGTGCTCCACGGTCATGGTCGCCGTCAAATTCTGATGGGAAATACGGCAACTATGTAACGGCGGAAGACGCACTTGTGAGGTCTAGAAACACCTCATCGGTTCGTGTCGGGAACTTCGCAGGATTAGAGGATGTGAATGCAACGGCCAGAGACGTTGGATTTATTCAAGGTATTCCCATGAACCCGTCTTCTTACTTGGGGTCTTGGGAAGCAACTCCATGGCAAGTCGCGAGTGCTTACACCGTATTCCCTAATAATGGCGACTGGTATAGGCCTTACATGATTCAGGAAATTCGTAATGCCAAGGGTAAGCGTGTCTATCCAGGGAAAGGGGACTCAGGTAAACTCATGGCCGTTGTTGCTGAGCCGGGCGCTACTTGGTGTGTTTCTAATACTCTTCAGCAAGCAGTAAATCGAGGGACGGGCCGCATAGTTCGATCGCTTGGATACAAGGCGCCATGTGCTGGAAAAACTGGAACTACGGATGATTACAAGGATGCTTGGTTTGCAGGTTACACTGGCACCTTGACGTGTGCCATCTGGGTGGGAATGGACCGACCTCAAAAAATCATCAATCGCGGCTACGGATCAACTCTCGCAGCTCCGATCTGGGTGGATGTGATGAAGACTGCAGGGCGGCTGGGATATACTACGCCACGCTTTAAGCCTGTGCGATTGCATCCCGTCTCATTATGTCGGTGGTCAGCCAAACGTGCGACAAAAGGATGCGTGGCTCGTGGTTCAGCTTACACGGCAAAAGTGCCAGCTGACATGTTGCCGGGTGAGCGTGACTACTGCACTATGCATCCTTTTCGTGGTCTACCGTCTCGTCGAGATGGTCGTAGGTCGCCTCCACGAGCAATTCCCGTTGAGTAGTACGCTTAGTTTGTTAAATTTGGAATTTAAAAAAGGTTTGAAAACGACTGTGTCCTGGAAGCCATCTAATAGTCCATCTAAGTTACCTGCTTGGGTGCCGTTAGGTCTACGGACAGTCATCCGCTGGTGTTTTAAGTGGGGGCTTGTGGGTCTTTCAGTTCTTGTTGCCTTCGCGTTGTTCTACTTTTATCTTGCGCTTAAATTTGACCTTAGTGATGTAGCGCAGATGCCGGAGAGGTCTGTGATACTTGATCGTCATGGGGTTGAGTTTGCGGCTATTCATGGGGAGCGCCGCAGGTTGATTACGAGGGAGGAGATTCCGGATGCTATGATTTATGCGCTTCTTGCGCGTGAGGATCTGCGGTTTCCCGATCATCACGGTATTGATGTGCGTGGGCTAGCGCGCGCTACGGTTAGAAATATCAAGGATATGTCTTTCACCCAAGGTGCGTCGACGCTGACGATGCAGCTGACACGTAATACTTATGAAATGCGTGCCAAATCACTGCACCGAAAATTGTTAGAAATGGCTGTGACGCTGAGAATAGAAAGTCGTTACAGTAAAGATGAAATTCTCACACATTACTTAAATCGTATCTATTTTGGCGCTGGGTGCCACGGTGTTGAGGAGGCGTCACAAACTTATTTTGGCCGATCGGTGACGGAGCTCAGCACTGGTGAGTGTGCGCTACTTGTCGGTATTATCCGGGGACCTCACCTGTTTTCACCATTCAGAAATCTAGAGGGTGCTGAGATTCAGCGTGATGAGGTTTTGAAACGTATGGTCATTTGTGAATTTGTCTCAGAGGAAGAAAAAATAAAAGCCATGGCAGAACCCATCCATTTGGTAACTGTAAAAGAGAGAAAGAAAAACAGCTCACACATGCGTGAGACTATTCGTAATCAGCTGCAAATTATTTTGGAACAACAGGATATTCGAGCTGGTGGGTTACGCATTTTTACGACCGTTGATACAGCGATGCAAAAAAGCTTACAGTCCAAGATCTCTCGTCCGTTTCCTGCTGTGGAGCAAAAGAATTTGTCAGAATTACAAGCAGCAATTGTTTCTCTAGATCCTGAGACTGGTGGTATTCTTGCTCTGTGTGGCAATAGGAACTATGCAAGTTCGCAATACAACCTAGCCTTCAATGCACGTCGTGATCTTGGGCCGGCATTTATGCCTTTCCTGACAGCAGCAGCGCTTGAACGTAATAAAATTGTAATTGATGGGAAGCCCGTTCAAACTGGGCGGCAGTTAGGTATCGCGGAAACGATACGGTTGAGCAAGCGCCTCGGATTCAGCGGTCCCTTCTCAGAGACTGATGATTTATACCGTGGTACCATCGCAGCTAGTCCGATTGAGCTGGCTCGCGCTGCAGCCACCCTCAGGGCGGGTGGTAAGCAGCGTTGTCGTCATCGACGTCATACCAGTCATACACTGCGTCGTAATCATTGTCAAGGTCAACGGTCATGTTGGTGAAATCTCCATCAACATCGCCATCGACATCGTTCTTGAGCAAGTCTGCTCCCAATTCATCTGGGAAGTCAGCAATTGGGCCATTGTCAGAAGTCCACTGCCAAAGCCCTGTCAAGAGCCCGACCCAGGTGACGAATGCGTCCCTGTTATCGGTCATTTGAAGATGAGAGATTCCCGACTCGATGGTGCCGTCTCCACCGAAATCGTAATGGTAACAACCACCTTGAGCGCCCGGAGTGCAGCTCCAGTTGTTCGAGGGGCCGCCAGCCGTTGCACCCTGATCGACAAAGGCGTCTGGGCGAGTTGAATATGGCGAACCAAATTGAGCATTGACGCCATTCAGTGGCATGTGATATGCGACTGCGTACTGGTAACCACACACATAGCCGCCACCAAGATTTCCAGCCGTCCA
>DPWT01000115.1 GCA_003527555.1 Verrucomicrobiales bacterium
TTTTGCATACCTGATGAGTCTAATGTTGCTCCAACTGGATATACAGCACTGACGAAAGTATACTTACCAGTTACAGCAACTGATGTATTAATAGTTTTGACTGCACCCGTGAGAACGAAATCCAGATCAGAACTGGGTTGACGGTAAATATAAAAACCATCAGACGAAACAAATGCTAGAGTGGCAAAATCGGTGGCCCCTGAACCTACTTTTCTCCATCCCACTCCAAAGAACCCTCCCGTAGAGTAATAATAAATATCAAAACCTGCAACAGTTGGAATATAGATGTTGTCAGCAAGTGATGCAGAAGCTCCACCAGTCAGACCTGCTGAATTATCCGCACCAAAAATATCAGAAATAGTCTTACACGCACGCAACTGATACTTATCACCGACTGCTAAACCTTCGGCCTGTAAATCCTGCGGAGTATCAAATGTGTTAGCGCCCCATACAGTCACTTCCTGAATGGTGCCGTTGAGCGATGTGTCAGCCGCATCAGTAATTTCAAGAATATATGTTTTGCCGGCTGTGAGAACATTTGCAAAATTGATATCATTATCTGTGATCTGAGTTCCTCCGGTAAAACCTTGGATATCACCTGAAGCAACCACAGGGTTGTGCAGAGTAAGGCCAATTAGATTGAACTGACCGGCTTTGAGGGTGTGGGTCACATACCCCGTTGGCTTAGTGTGGGCAGTTGTTTGCGCATTGGCATACATGGCGGTCACCATTAATGCGCCAAGTGAAAGAAGTTTGATTTTATTCATAGGGTGCAGGTTTCTTTAATTTGTGTAATTACTGCAGTGTTTGAAATCAAGGTTTTCACCTAGAACAACTGAACCACGCATCATGCATTTTGAGGTAAGGTAAAATAAAATTCGGCTATCTACCTAGTTTCAGCAACACAATATAATCACATTTATGTTGATACGATGGTGTAAGTCTCATGATCTGTCAACACGTAAAAACCATAACTATTTTAGAGAAAAGCAACTCAATGACGGCTGTGCATTGAAATACGCGCAGCTGGCCTAATCCAATTACTAGTTAGAAGCTATGTGAACAATAGATTGAAAATTTATGTGTTTGCAGATCCAGCTCTCGAATTTCGGCTCAAATGCTCTACCAGTGGCTGATTTCCTTCAATGCTGTCATCCTCTTGTCAATTTCTTCATCCGTGACTTTTTGCAGTCTACGGGTAGAAAAATCCTCACAGGTAAAGCTAGCGAGGATAGAACCTCGGAGAATTGCATCGCGGATCTGATCAAAGGAGAAGACTACCCCGCCCAGTGATGCGAGGTATCCTGCCATGGCTCCGAGAAATGTATCACCAGCTCCAGTGGGGTCGACAATCTCCTTCAGCGGCCATGCATGGAACCGAAACATGCGGTCCTGAGGACCAAAAAGAATGGCACCAAATTCTCCGAGTTTGATAACCACGTGGCTTGGACCTTTCTCCAAAAGCTTCTCCCCCGCCAGAATCAAGTTACTCGTGCCTGCAAACTCTCGCGCCTCACCCTCGTTGATTACCAGTAAGTCGATGCGCTGCATCACATCGTGAAGGCGCTCGTTGGCAATCTCAATCCACAAATCCATAGTATCTGCGATAACAAATTTGTCATCAGCGGTGCACTGATCAAGCATCTGAATTTGATTTTCTGGTGACATGTTAGCGGGCACCACAATCCGACTGCCTGCAGCCTCACTTGGGATGAATACCTCCCAGCTCTCTAAAACATTTAATCCCACTTTATGTGTGGTGCGGTCGTTCATATTTTCGTGGTATTCACCATCCCATGTAAAGGACTCACCATCTGAGCGCTCAACACCGTCGAGCGTGACGCCGTGACCCTCTAACATTTGCAGGTGTTCCTCAGGATAGTCGTGCCCTACAACTCCCACCAAATGGACTGGTTTAGTGTAATAGCTGGCAGCAAGTGATGCGTATGAGGCGGAGCCACCAAGAAGGTTTGTTGCTGAGTCCGTGGGTGTAGAGACATTGTCGATGGCGATGGTTCCGCCGATGATTGTAGACATGTTTTTGGAATGGATAATGAATATTGACTGGAGGATAAAAACGGAGTGCCTTCAGGTGGAGAGACACCTGATCACATCACTTGCCGCATCAGGGATACTTTCTGCCTGAAGCAACGCCGAGACAATGACCACGCGACGCGCCCCTGATGCAAGTACCAATTCTAAATTATCTCTCTTGATTCCACCGATACAAAATACGGGGATCTCATTACCAACATCATTTTCCACTTCAGCAATGCTTTCCAACCCAATTCCCGGTCTACCTTTTTTTGTCGGGGTCGGGAACAAGGGGCCAAATCCAATATAATCAAATCCTTCAGCTAGCGCCGCCCTCGCTTGCTCGGGAGAATGGGTCGACCTCCCTACGATCATTGAATCGCTTATTACAGATCTAACATCAACCAGAGATCCATCATCCTGCCCAATGTGTACTCCATCTGCTCCGATCGCATGAGCCACTTCCGGAAAATCATTAATAATCAGAGGAACCTCAAAAGACTGGCAGAGCGCCAAAAGATTGGGAGCATACTCGTGCAGCAGTGATGTCACACCCTCTGCATCATATCCCTTTGCACGCAGCTGGATCACACCAACACCACCCTCAAGAAGCCCGCGCACGACACACATTATTTCCGACTTTATCACGTATCCCATGTCGAGAATGCCGTAGAGCATCGCCCTATTTATTTTATCGATCCCAACATTCCTGCTCATATGCACTTACCCTTAAACCATCGACTTCAAAGATCAAACTGAATACTACAAACTTAACATTGCCATGCGTCGGTAATGACGCTACACAACCGAACAAACCAATTGATCATATGGCAGACACACCTATTCCCATCGCAGAAATTGACCACGGCCCAGGCAAATTAGAACAATTTCTAGATAACCATCAAAAAAAACTTATCATCGTGGCGATATTTATCTCACTAGGTATTGTTGGATATGTCATCTGGGCAGGCATTGAAGAGGCCGAACAAAACGATGCAGGAGCAGCACTCGTCAAGGCCGATGAAATCGCTGATTATAAGGATGTCATCTCACAATACCCCGGTAGCGCTGCAGCAGCATCTTCGATGCCTTTGCTAGCAAATATGCAGTGGCAAGACTCACAACCCGATGGCTTACAAACACTACAAGATTTTATCGATCAGCATCCAGAACACCCCGTTATACACACAGCCAATGTAAGTCTCGGACTCCGGCTTCTCGAACAAGGCAAAGTCGATGAAGCCAAGGCAAAACTCACTGAAATTGCCGAAAACCACCCAAATAGTTACCTCAACCCGCTTGCATGCATCGCACTTGGTGATATCGCAAAATCGAACAAAGAAATCGCTGAGGCCACCAATTGGTATGAGAAGGCCAAGGACAACGAAGCTCGTAATAATGCCTTTCTTGAGATGGCCAACGCACGCCTAGCTATCGTTAACGCACAACCCCCGGTGAAAATCAAACCAGCCCCCCCAAAACCGCCGACACCGCCTATCGCGCCAGCAACCCCTGATAAGGCAGCCTCTGCAGCAGATCAAAAAGCTAAAGCCAACGGCGATGCGTTGCAAAAAGCTCCAACCGGCGCGACAGAAACACCATCAGAAAAAAATCCTCAAAACTCACAAGAATCTAAAAAAAAACAGCAGTAACCCCGCTCCGCCAGCCCAAACAGACAAAAAGCCAGAGCCCACACTCTAAAAACCTCCTTCAATTCTAAAAATTTTTAAAATTTGCCTTGTAAATCCATGTTAATTGTCACTTCATGTTGACTTAACCATTATATATCTATCGTGTTTCAAAAAGTAATAGGACAAAAGCCAGAATCCGAAAATCCTGTCCCCGGATCACCCAGTAATGAAAAGCCATCAGGCTCAACACATACGAGCGCTCCATCAAATACCCCATCGCACTCTGCTCCGCGCTCTAGCTCTCCCAGCCCCAGCGGAAGAAATGTTCTGAGTTCCGATGTGGAAATCAAAGGTACGATTCGCTTTTCCAGCGACTTAGTGGTGGATGGCAAAATTGAAGGCCATATTAACTCAGACGGATCTCTTACCGTTGGCGAAAATGCACGTATCAAAGCTGAGATCAAAACCCAATCTGTCATTATTTATGGTAAGGTTCACGGCAATATCGAAGTTAATGACAAAGTAGAACTCAAAGCTAGCGCTGAGTTGGTTGGCGACATTA
>DPWT01000261.1 GCA_003527555.1 Verrucomicrobiales bacterium
TAAACACCTAGCCCGTGAGTGGGGGAAGATTTTCAAGCAGTTCAACTGACTGAGAATAGTCTTCATCTGATACTGCAAGACGTATTCCCCCATCCAACGCAAAAAAGGGTGTTAGAGACGCCATATGCTCATCGAGGATAACGCAATCAATCCCATGACTACGCAATTCTAATTGAGCCAGCTGAGCCGATATAAGAAGCGTATATTCACGAACAACTTTCATATTCCTACTATTCTTTACCACCGAGTTTCACCGTCATATCGAAAGGAGCAGTCACTTTTTCAGCACCGCTCCATATATCCATCTCAATTTTGAGAGCTTCCGCCTCTTTTTTCAGAAAACCAATCGACCCTTTTTTCTTGATGATTGCCACAAGATTTAGGTTTACGCCATCAGAGGGTTCGCATGTTTTCCCAAGGAACTCGGATGTCTTGAAACCATCGAGCTCTTTTGCCCTCGACTGCCAAACCATTTTGATTCCGGTAAGTTCTGGGTAGGTTTTCGCTATGGCAGGCATCACAAGCGTCAGGCTTAGTAAAGCGATGTAGTGTTTTGCTTTGATGGTATCAGGCTGGGCAAAACGCAGGATTCAGGCAATCCCGAATTCTCCGCCCAGCCACATTTCTTGCCAACAATGAGAAATGCGACCTAATTCATGAAATCCTGCTTGACTCAGGCACCTGCCGCGCATATCTCCTGCCTCCCGCAATCAAACGAAACTATTTTCCCATGGCCACTACAGAAGTCATTCTCCGCGACAAAATCACCAACCTTGGTGCCGAAGCAGACGTTGTCACCGTTAAGGCTGGCTTCGCCCGCAACTACCTCATCCCTGAGGGCAGGGCATACGAGGCCACTAAAGCTAACCTCAAGCATCTGGATCAACTTAAGGTGCAGCGCGCCAAGCGCGAAGCCGAAGAGCACCAGCAGGCACAGGAATTAGCTGCCAAGATCAAGAAACTCAAACTTGAGTTCACTCTCGAGACAGGGCAAGGAGGCAAAGCTTTTGGATCTGTTACTACCATCGACATCCAAAAGAAACTTTCCGACAAAGGCATTGAGATAGACCGTCACACCATTCAACTCAGCTCACCCATCAAGACTTCTGGAAAACAGGATCTTGAAATCAAACTACACACTGAGATAACGGCTAACCTGAAAATCAATGTGAAGACTGACGGCGAAGAGGCCAATACTGCATCTGCCGAGTAGATTAATCCAGGACATCATAACATTTCAATCACCTCTTCCCGTTCGTTCGGGGAGAGGTTTTTTATTTGATATCCAGACCATTCAGCCACGTTTCTAGGGCGGCAAAAAGTTGATCACTAGCCTCGCCATTAAAAGGATCGTGTAACATGCCTTCAAACTCGCAGTAAACCTTCTCGGTATTTGGCAACTGCCTAAAAAGATCACGGGCAGTCTGAGCTGGGCACACTGGGTCATCTTCCCCCTGGGTGCAGATGACAGGCACGGAGGCAGGAATGTCCGAAGCATGTTGCCTCACGAGTTGCTCAATATCGAGCAACGCTCGCGCCCACCCCAGTGAGATACGCCGATGCCATAGTTGGCGTTTCTTTAGTGCTGGCCGCTGCTTGGGATAATGCGATTTTACGTGGCACATTTGCGATGTAACACCGGTAGTCACCGTCAAACTAGGAATGATTGGAGTAAAAAATCGTAGGATTGCCTTATACCATTCTGAGCGTCTACCTCCTGGATGAATCAGTGGTGATGAGAGCCAGGCAAAATCTGGCATGGGATAATGGTCTCTTCCCGCAAAGATTAAATGCCTAAGAGCCAGTAGCCCACCCATAGAATGACCCATGACTCCATAAGGATATTCACCAATAATTTTCAATGTATCGCGCACTACGCAATCCAGTAATTCATCATCACCACAATGCCCACGTCTACCCGAGCTGTAGCCGTGCCCGGGCAGCTCAGTGATGACACAGCGTATTCCTCGCCGCGTGAAAACATCTAACACATTAACATAGCGCTCCGCGTAGTCACCCTGGCCATGATAAAAAATAGCTACAGCAATGACACTACCCAGATCCTCCGGATCAAATACCATTCGGTGCAGTAGTTGCCCCTTGATACGAATCCAATGAGCATTGGCAATCATTGCTCCAAGGAATCTGCAAGCTGAGCGAAAAACTTGCCAGCCACATCATGCTCATTTGCTAACAAACTATTTCTAATCTCAGAAACATAACGGTGCAAAATAACGCCTAAGTGGCCTTGTGAAAGGACCGCCGCTCTGGCTTTTTCAGAGATTCTAGGGTGAACTTTTAAAAGAGATTCGACATCAAAAGTCCGTCCATGATGAAAGCAGTCCACTAAGGATGTTTTCCCCTCCACTTGAATACGCGCCAAAAAATGCGCCGGATAATTACAACCTTCTACACACACCCCCAAACGACGCCCTAACAACATAAACAAACAGGCGAGACTTGTTGGGTTTCCCTGCTGTACATCTATCACATGACAAAGGTCAAAATAATTACAAGCATCAGCTTTTTTCTTGTCGCCGCAATACCTGCCGCTGGAAAATAACCAATCTCGTAGTTCAGCTGCAGATGGCTCGGGCAGGTCCTGCCGCACTTCATCGGCAAGTAAATCCAACGAATCCGGTAGCGCTGAACGCATGGTAACTCCATCATGAAGAAAATCGGAGAGCAGCCGTAATGTATGCTCAAAACTTTCCCAGTCATCTTCCCATGACGCTACCCCACGTGATGGGACTATCCATTCATCGGCGAGTGTTTGCCGCCGACCCTCTGCGAGTAGAGATGACAAGCGCTTCTTTCGCCCCCGGGAAACATCAATTCCTAGCGCCGCAATGTCTTGGCTAATATCTCCCCCAAATTTTCTGAGCTGCTGGCTTACAACAGGAGAAACTGATGGATCATCGTCGTCCAGCAGTCGAATGAGGTAAGGTAAGTCATTAGTGTTAGGCACAGTCATACCCTAACGCATTCACCCTCCGGTAACAACCCGTAATCACTTAATAAGCACAAAAAAAGGGCAACACATTCAAGTGCTGCCCTCTTTGATTGATGTTATGATTATTCGGCAGCCTCTCCATCTGGCTCTCGTTCTTGAGGCATTGGTGGGACTTCTCTTGGAATAAGATTCAGCTTCAAGCCACCGCCCGCTTTGTCGATGTTGAGTTTATCAATACGCTCTCGAATTTCGTCAGGCACAGCGGCTTTGTCATGATCAGTTTCATACGGTCCTTCATATAATATATTTCCTGCCTTATCTTTGACGATGACTTTCTTATCTCCATTGTTCGATTTCATACTAATCGATCCATCATTGTCCATAAATGTGACAGATGTCCCTACACCAAATCGCATAATTTGATCACCATCTGCGGCTCCCGCTCCCTGCATGAGAAGCTTTCCAATATCAAACTTCATTGCACCTCCCTGACCCTGCATCATCTGCCCCTGTATGTCTTGTAGGCGTTTCATCAGCTCTTTTTTCATGGGGAGAATTTCTGCCGGTGGCATTTCACGGCCAATATTTCTCTGTAACCACTGCACATCAATTCCAGGTTGTTGTCTAAGGTGTCCTGCATTTTTACGCTGACCTAACTCAATTTCTATTTTCTTTGCCTTACCACGGCTAAAATACTTCACTTCAACCTTATCCCCGGGAGTTTTCTGAAGAACGACTTCCCGCAAGTCATTTTGATTGTTTATTTTTTTACCCGCAAGCTCCGTCAGGACATCGTGAGTTTTTAAACCCGCATTGTCGGCAGCAGATCCGGGGACAATATGATACAGAGTCAGTCCGTTTCCCTGCACTAACCCAAGATGTAGTGAGAGGGTGTCACTGGTAGCCATACCGGCAACACCCAGCATCGCTAATTTTTTTACTTCCTTGGGAGTATCCTCGACAACGGCGTCCTTGCTATCTTTCGATTTAAGAGCTTCACCTGCGATAGGTTTCTCAATACCAAGTGCGGGGATTAGTAGCGCTGCGGACACCACACAAATGGCTCCAGCAGGGTTAAAATTGTTATTTAGTTTTATTCTCATAGCCTTAATTTTTTGTTGCTTGTGATTCGATAGTGCTTCTACGCGATGTGCCACGCTTCAGCATAGAAAATACTTTTTTGAAGTCAAAAACTGACTCTCATTGTAACTTCGACCGGTAGTTTCTACACTCAAGTGGAACAACTTGTAAGCGCGACGAAGCTGGTTTTTTTGTTTAAAAAAACTAATTGGTTTGCACCGGTAGCAAGACATACTGCACGACTGGACGGTCGATTGTGATTTCGCGCCCATCTTCGTCTTGGATCCTAATAGTCTCCAAACTGTCTAGACGGATACAACGATGCAGCGATTGGTCACCCGCCATCATGACACCTCGATCCGAAGTGTTTACAACACGGTGACTCATGGCGTCAGGAGCTAACCAGGCTCGCTTGGAGGAGAGCTTACGACTCTCGCTGAGATTGTTTGTATTGACGATATCTTGCAAAGCACTAACGCCTTGGACACCACTCTCATCAGTATTCGTTTTGGTTATCATGAACGCAGTAAACGCACCCAATAAAGCAACAGCTGCAGCAGCGAAAACACCTTTCAACTTTGGTTGTGTTTGTATGGGCTTGGAAGTTTGATCAGGAAATAAAACAAGCTTTTCTTCAACAGGGACATGCTCGTGCCAGCCGTCCATGGCCTTGATCATCCGCGACAGCAAATCGGTTCGCATTGTAGCTGGGGTGATTTCGCCCAGATGTTTTTCAAGTTCGTCAAGCCCAGCGGCATCAGAATCATTACGTTTACCCATCATCTCGCATGCCAGCGCAAAGCGCCCAGATGTTTCGTCCGATAATGACTGTGGACTGAGGCTTGAGAGTAGCTGTTCAAGTTCACAAAGTTCTGGCGGTAGAGAATCGTTCATTTGTTGATTTTTAGACGTGTAAGGCAGGTGATCCTGATGTGGTCTGAGTGATTTACTGATACGTAATATTGTGATGTGTGAAACTGATAGCTTAGATATCCTCAGACCTGCGTGTGGATTCGAGGCTTTTTCGTAAACGCTCTAATCCGTAGCGGTATCGTGAAGCAACGGTGTTAAGGGAGACCTCTAACATGTCCCCTATCTCCGCAAATGTATGCTCACCCCAAATTTTAAGAATGATAACTTCAGCAAATTTGGAAGGAAGCTTCTTAATGCCGTCCTCAAGCTGCTCTCGAGTCTCGTCGTTGGAAGCATCGCTCAGAAACCATGGATCTGTTGTAGCACCCATTTGAATTCGACGGTCTCGTTCAGACCTTTCTTCGCGCTTGCCACGACGGTCGTTTTTCCTCCCTAAGTCGATGGCTAGACGCCTTATTGCCGTATACAAGTATGGTTTCCATGATTCCTGCCCACCATCAAATGTCCCTTCTTCTACTTTGCGAGCAAGTTTGATGAGAGCATCTTGCATTACATCCTCAGCATCATGTGCGTTACGTGTTTGCTGCCTGGCAAATAACAACAGCCGAGAACCGTTGCCTGCAAGCCACTGTCGCCAAGACTGAGCAGGAGATATGTTTGCACCAGTTTCTGGCGAACCTGTGCCCATTGAGATGGTGTTAAAAGCTGGTTTCACTGACATAATCCGTAATATTAGAATAGCGTCGCACTGATCGGGTTTTGTGCAAGTATTTCGAAGAAATAACTACCAAATTTGCTGCTGATTCATCGCGCCTGATAAAAAGCTTATATCCATTGACCCGTAGGAGACCGAGGGTCTTTAGCCAGACTCTCAGGCGTACCGCAGGCGACCAACTGCCCCCCATGCTTGCCGCCACCAGGACCCATATCAATAACCCAGTCCGCGGCACGAATGACATCAAGATTATGTTCCACAATCACTAGCGAGTTCCCAGCATCACGCAATTTGTAGAGTACATCAAGTAAGACGCGAATGTCTTCATAGTGTAAACCCGTGGTTGGTTCATCCAGCAAATAAAGGCAATGGCCGTTGTTTGGGCGCGAAAGCTCGTCAGCAAGCTTCACTCGCTGCGCCTCGCCCCCAGACAGCGTGTTCGCTGACTGTCCAAGATGAATATAACCTAAGCCTACATCACAGAGCGCGACCAGAATACGGCTCAATTTGGGCACATTCTCAAAAAAAACCGAAGCAGCTTCGGCCGTCATTTCCAACACTTCTGCAATATTTTTACCCTTATAAGTGACTTCAAGCGTTTCACGATTGTAGCGTTTTCCTCCGCAGGAGTCACATGTGACAAATGCATCGTTGAGAAAGTGCATATCGATTCGAATAGCTCCATCTCCTTGACACTTCTCGCAGCGGCCACCTTTAATATTAAAACTAAACCTCCCCGCTGCATACCCCCTTTGCCTAGAGAGTGGTAGCTTGGCAAAGATAGCGCGGATCAAATCAAGAGCTCCTGTATAAGTAGCAGGGTTCGACCTAGGACTTCGGCCAATCGGCTTCTGATCGACTACAACAACCTTTGAGATCTGATCAATTCCCTCAACGGTATCATGCTTTCCTGGTTGGCTCATAGCCCGATGAAAATGCCGAGCAAGCACACGCCGGAGGATGTTGTCTATGAGAGTAGATTTCCCGCTACCACTGGGGCCGGTCACCGAAACCATCAGACCAAGCGGTATAGCCACATCAATCCCTTGTAAATTATGTTCGCGAGCGTTTCGGATGATAATTTCTCTGTTTCGCTCCGCACATTTATTAGAAATCTTGAGAGGGTTTTTGCCTGTGAGCCACTTCCCCGTGACGGACTGCTTATGAAGTATTACATCATCAGGTTTACCCGCAGCCAATACAATACCGCCGTGGCTACCAGCTCCCGGACCAATATCGATCAACCAGTCGGCCGCCCGAATTGTCTCCTCGTCATGCTCAACGACCACCACAGTATTTCCAAGGTCGCGCAGCCTAGAGAGCGCTTGAATCAGTCGGGCATTGTCAGCTGCGTGTAGACCAATACTGGGCTCATCTAGCACATAGATCACCCCAGAAAGCCCTGCACCGATTTGGGTGGCGAGCCGAATACGTTGCGTCTCACCGCCAGAAAGGGTGTTGCTAGCGCGATCGAGGGTGAGGTAAGAAAGCCCGACATCATCCAGGAATGCCAATCGACGTAAAATCTCTCCCAGAACTCCCTTCAACGCCTCACCTCGGCCTTCCGGTAGGTCTATTTTATCTAGCCAGTGGAGGGCGTCTTCGACGGGTAATGCACAGAACTCGTCAATCCCCATGGGGGCGTCAGTAGGATGAT
>DPWT01000262.1 GCA_003527555.1 Verrucomicrobiales bacterium
CCGTAGGTATCAACGATGATCTTCCTGCCAGTTAGTCCGGCATCGCCTTCTGGGCCGCCGATGACGAACAGCCCAGTCGGGTTGATGAGGATGTCGGTCTCTGGTGTGAGAAGGCCACCTGGGAGATGTTTCTCAATGAGGTCACGTTTGAGCAACTCACGAATTTCAGGCGTGCTGATTTCCTTGGCGTGCATGGTAGAAATTACGACTGATGTGAATCGATTAGGTTTACCATCTACGTATTCGATACTCACTTGGGTCTTGGAGTCGGGCCGCAACCAGGTGTGCACTCGATCTTTACGCAGTTTAGTCATTTCCTGACCTAATACGTGAGAATAATGAATCGCTGCAGGCATGAGGGCAGCAGTGTCATTGGTCGCATATCCAAACATGATTCCCTGATCGCCTGCTCCCTGTTCGTCGGTTTCCTTATCATTTGCGGCAGCGGCATCAACTCCCTGAGCGATGTCAGGCGATTGCTGACCAAGCATGTTCATGAGAAACGCTCCTTTCTCGAATTTACAGGTGTATGAGTAGTCGGTCCCGTCCGCATAATTCTCATCATACCCAATATCCTTGAGGGTGTTTTTGACCACAGTACCGTAATCAAACTTGGCATTCGTAGTGATTTCACCAGCTAGCCCTACAACATTGTCTTTAACAAAGGTCTCGCATGCGACGCGGCTAGAAGTATCCTGCTCAAGGCAAGCATCTAAAACAGCGTCTGATATCGTGTCACAAACTTTGTCTGGATGGCCTTCAGTAACTGACTCGGAAGAGAAAATAAATGTTTTGCTCATAAGATTAAAATATTGTATCAATAAATCGAGATACGTTGATGCGTCTAGATACTCCACATAATCATGTCGTCAATTCTTAAATCGCTAAAATTACTCTCCGATCCCACACGGATACGGATTTTGCTTCTCTTGGAAGCTGAATCTCTCAATGTCGCAGAGCTTCAGGAAATCTTGGGCATGGGGCAAAGCCGGATCAGCACCCAACTATCTCAGCTAAGGCAAGAGGGACTGGTGACAAGTGCTAGGTCTGGCAAAAACAATGTCTACACGCTCGGCGCATCCGGCGCCTTGATGGAAGTAGCTCGCCAAGCGACCGCAGAAATCCAAGAGGTAAATGCAGATATGCAAACATTGGAGCATATTCTCAGAAAGAGACGCGACCGCACCCGTACATATTTTGATGAACTGGCTGGCAAATTTGGCAAAAGCTACGTGCCCGGTCGGTCATGGAAGTCACTTGCAGAGGCAATGTTGAAAATCCTCAACTACGATGTAGTCGTCGATCTAGGCGCAGGTGAAGGCACGCTGGCGCAGCTGTTAGCACCGCGAGCAAAGCAGGTGATCGCGATTGATAATTCAATGAAGATGGTAGAGTTCGGTAAAAAACTGGCAGAAAACCACGGGCTAGGCAACCTAGAGTATCGACTGGGTGATATTGAGGCCCCACCCATTGATGACAACTCAGTGGATTTAGTCATTTTTTCTCAGGCACTGCATCATGCTACACATCCTCAGAAATCTATTAGCGCAGCTCACCGGATGCTTAAAAAAGGAGGTAAAGTCATTGTGTTAGATCTATTGCAGCACAGCTACGAACAAGCACGTGAATTGTATGCCGATACATGGCTAGGATTTTCCGAAGTGGAGTTGTTTGGTATGATGAAAAAGGCCAAGTTCAAAGACATTGAGACAACTATCGTCGACAAAGAATGCGAAGCTCCCCATTTTCAGACGCTCTTGGCCACAGCAACAAAATAGTCAGATCAACATGAATATGAAAACTACGTGGTTGTTGTTGACCCTGTTTTTCAGTGCCTGTGCCCCAATGACAGATATTTTCAGCGCTACATCACCAACCCAAATCCCCTCTTCCTCTGAGGTCGTCGAACTACCAGCACCCGTTCAAGCTCGAATCAAAACTCAATATTTCACCATTCAGCACAATGGAGTAAGGATGCACTTGGTCGCATACGATGATCGTGATATGACCCTGAGAGTAGCTGATCAGCCAAATGGCCCAGGGTCTCGATGGTTTACGGCAAAGGATGCAGCAGCGACCTATGGCGGGGTGGCTGCTATCAATGGTGGATTTTTCACCCCGGCAGGAAAGCCTCTCGGCTTGCTCATCGAAACAGGCACTCGGCGTGGGCATTTAAATAAATCGTCTCTAGGCACGGGTATTTACGTATCGTCCGCTGCTCACTCAGCTATCATTCGGCGTGAATCATACCAAAAAGCAGACAGCAGCGAGAATCCCCACAACCTTCTCCAGTCAGGCCCCATGTTGGTAGATGGCATGAAAGCGGTGAGTGGATTATCAAAGACCCAGCGCCGGCGACGGAGTTTTCTTGCTTGGGATGGCCAGCATCATTGGGCGATCGGTATTACAGAGCCGTGTAGCCTTGATATGCTAGCAAATGCTCTTTCAACCGGATCATCATTATGCAACTTCAAGACCTTTGCTGCCCTCAACTTGGACGGCGGTAGGTCATCGGATTTATGGGTTGGATCACAGGTTTCCCAGAGTGGTCAAGACCACCATGGTTATTTTAACAAGTCGGTAAGAAACTATCTAGTGCTCACAAGGCGAAAAAACATGCCATGATATAGATTTACTTTTTCGAGTAACCACCCATCAAAAAATTCACTATTCATATGGCTGCAGGATATTTCTTACCACATGCAAGCGATCAGATCGCGGTGACGGGAACCATCATTTCCATATACCCACCCTGTGCAGGCGGGCGGACGTTAGAGAAATGAATGATCGATGCCTTACGCACATGGATACCTCCAGCCTGGCTTCCTAACAACCATTCGCACAAGTAAGTAAAATCTGGATTATGCCCGCAAATAGCGACCCTTCCAAAGTCCCCGTAAGCGGTAAGCTCTGACATCGCCTTTTCTGGCCGCATCCCACACCCGAGCCATGGCTCGATGACTGGCTTATCTGCACCGGATGACTGGCAGAAAACCTCCGCCGTTTTGCACGCCCGTGCATACGGGCTGGTAAGTGTAACATCAGGAACGAGATCATTTAGTTTGAGAAACTCCCCCACCCTGCATGACTGATCGCGGCCCTTCGAAGTGAGGACTCGCGATGCATCATCTGTGGCAAAGCCCTCAGCCGCAGCATGCCGAATGATTAGCAGCTCCATCTCTATTTGGGATTAGGTTCGCGAAATATGACGATCAGCGATTAAATAATCTACATCGTCATCCCTCCATCAGAGGCAATCACTTGGCCAGTGATGTAGCGCGCTTCCGCACTAGCAAGGAACAAAGTCAGCGCGGCAATGTCAGAAACAGAACCCATTTCCTTGAGCGGAATATTTCCGACAATTGCCTCTTTTTGTGCCTCGTTTAGCTCATCCGTCATATCCGTGGATATAAAACCAGGAGCAATCGCATTACACGTGACTTTGCGTCCTGCAAGCTCACGTGCAACTGATTTGGTGAACCCTATCAGTCCGGCCTTACTGGCAGCATAGTTGACTTGGCCAGCATTTCCGATCAGCCCGATGACAGATGAAATATTGATAATACGAGGATCCGCAGCCTTCATCATACTGCGTTGAAAAGCTTTCACGGTATTAAAAGCACCTTTAAGGTTAGTATCTAAAACAGTGTCCCAATCTTCATCCTTCATCCGCATGAGAAGTCCGTCACGGGTGACACCAGCATTGTTAATCAAAATATTAACCGCCCCAAAGTCAGCAAGGATTTGCTTACCCATTTCCTGGACGGCGTCATGATCTGCTACATCAACAGCATAAGCCTTAGCTGCATCAGCGTGTTCAGCATTGATTAAGTCAGCCGCTCCGCCACAACTATCTGCACTCCTACTAACAACTGCCACTTTACCACCCTCTGCTACAATGGCTTTGGCTATCTCTAAACCAATTCCCCGACCTGCACCGGTAACTACTGCTACTTTTTCTTTAAAACGTGCCATGCCGATACGTCCCATGATTTAGCTTGCTTGCCAACTCAAATCTATCGCCAGAGGTAGGAACGCTTTTCCGCGAGAACTTTATCACCTTGCAAAAGCCGAATACGCCACGCAAGAACACGACCACCATTATTATAGGAATCGCCTGTAACTTTAAACTCTAATTTGCCTTCAGAGACACCAAACGGTAAATCACTCGACATCCGTTTTACTCTCACTCCTGTCGATGCCTGCTGGTAATCCATCACCACATGAGTAGGCTGGGACTCCCCAGCACGCCAAGCAACTGTGTAGTAGTCGCCAAGACGCTTCCGGCGCTCGTTCATGCTAACTGCACCCTTGAGCCAATACATCTGCTCCCCACGCACCATTTGGGCTTTTTTAATATCAGCAGGTTTGGTTTTTCGCATGTGAAATTGCCTAACTTCCAGTAACTCATCAGGAGTTGATGAACAAGCTCCGAGAAAAACCATAACAAGTGCAGTGGCGAATTGGTATATAGATTGACGTTCCACGTATTTATATTCCCCCATCAGAAAAAAATGCCAATGCATAAATTTCTAATTCGCCACATCTCATTGAATTCGTTATGCTCTGTTTATGAATTCCTCAGTGAAAGCGCGAATGCAGATGTTCATTCAGAACAAGGGCCTGCGCAACACTCCCCAACGCGATGCCATTGTTGATGCAATTTTTGCATCCGATGAACACTTCAATGCGGACGAACTCTGGGAACGCATCCGCAGCACCCAGTCGCGTTCCTCTCGCGCCACCGTTTATCGCACGATCTCCCTGCTTGTTGAAGCTGGGCTATTACACGAGATAGACCTCGGTGACGACCAAAAGACTTACGATCCCAATTTTGTCGAAAGCCCTGCGCACAACCACCTAGTTTGCATCGATTGTGGTAAAGTCTTGGAATTCGAAGATGAAAACATCCGACTCATGAACGACTGCGCCGCCACCCGTCATGGATTCAGATCCCAAAAACAAAGTCTGAAAATTGAAGCCTGCTGCGAGAAACTCAGACTCCATGGCCGATGTGAGAATCTCATTGCTGCGCGGCTCCAAGGGAAACGACTTCCAAAACAATAACTTTTTAGATACTTGCCCGCAGGGCAATAACGAGATCGCAGCGATGCTTTTTGACGGATTGACCCAGTCTCACACGTCTGCTCAAATCAATCCATGCAGGACGACGCTTTTTTTCAAGAAAACAAGATCGGCGACCACGTTGCCACTATCTTTGACGAACTAGTAGGCTTCACCTATTTCGTCAAAAACCGCGATCTTCGCTACGTTGCCTTCAACAAGCGCCTACTACAATTATTCGGTGTTGGAGATGGGACTGAAATCCTTGGGAAAATGGATGAAGACTTTATACCTGATCACATTGTCAGATCTATCCGTAAAGACGATTTGAAGATTCTAAAATCGGGTAAGCCCATTTTGAACCGCGTAGAACTAGTACCAACAGGCAATGGGTTTGTCGATTGGTCCACAACAAATAAAAAGCCGCTATATAATTATCAAGGAAAGGTCTGTGGCATCATCGGCGTTACCCGACCTTTCAGCCAGAGCACTGCATCTCTCCAACAATCAGATGAACTAAATTCAGCACTCAAACTGATGCACCAATCATTCCGCGACAACATTGCCATTACCAAACTCGCCACCAACGCAAGCCTCTCATTGAGCTCGTTTCAACGCAAGTTCAAGTCATGCTTCGGAATGTCACCCAAGGAATACATGCGCCACCTCAAGGTGCAGGAGGCTTGTCATAAGATCGTACAAACTACACAAAACTTTGCCGAGATAAGCTACAACTGCGGGTTTTCCGACCAAAGCCATTTTTCACGCGAGTTCACCCGAATCATGAAAGAGCCGCCGTCATCTTATCGATCACGCTTTAAGGCCAAATAAGAAATTGACCATTTTGTTCATAATTTTGCGCTGAATTTTCAAGACAAACACGCATTCATGGCATATGACTCTGATGCAAAGCAACAAACATCCATGATTACCAAACGCATCTCCACAGAAACCATTCTCGCTAACCTCAAAAAAAAGGTCGACGCCCGCGAACCCATCATGATTTCCTCCGCAGGTAGCGGCCTCGTCGCTAAACTCCAAGAAAAAGCTGGCACAGATTGTATAAACACCTTTTCAGGCGCACGCCTTCGCGCCAACGGCATGGGCACCATGTCAATGATGTGGCCGATCCTCGATTCCAATAAACAAACTCTCGACTACACCCGCGAGGATATCATGCCGGCTCTCGACGGCAAAGCATTCGTCTGTGCCTGCCTGAATGCCAACGATCCACTGAAAGACATGCGCATGGTTCTACAAGAATGCAAAGACATGGGTGTCAACTCCGTCTCAAACATCGGGCCATCCATTTCCTACGTCGATCACGATTCAGAAATCTACCGAGTGATGACATCTGCTGGCATCACTCTCGATAATGAAATAGAGCTACTCAAGCTCGCAAAAGAAGAAATGGACATGGTTTCCATAGGTCTCGCTTTCACTCTAGAGGACTCCATTCGTATCTGCGCTGAGGCCAAACCACACATTTTCTGCTACCACGCTGGAACCACCAAAGGCGGCATCAAAGGATACGACAACGGCATGACCATCGAGGAAACCGCCGAGCAAACCGAACACGCATACCAAAAATGCCGCGAGGTTCATCCTGACGTCATTCTCGTCGCACACGGTGCCGCCATGGAGAATCCACCAGACGCCCAGTTCATCCTCGATAACACATCAGGTCACGGCTTCTGGACCGGATCATCCACCGAGCGCCTTCCAATCGAACGTGCTGTTACCGCAGCCGCAAACGAATTCACCGCGCTACGGTTCTCTAAATAAAACCCAAACTTTCCGCCTCAATGAAAACGGTAGCAATCCTAGCCACTCTCGACACCAAAGCCGCCGAAGCCGACTTCATGCGGAAAGAAATAGAGCGCCTTGGGGGCAGGGCATACATAATTGATCTAAGTGTCGTGGGCGATTCTGAAATTCCTGCTGATGTCTCCAAAGAGGAGGTCATCGTAGCTGGCGGCAGCACGCTTGCAGAACTCCTCGACAACCCCAGCCGTGAAAAAGCCAACCCCTCAATCGTTGCTGGCGCAACCAAGATCCTGCTGGATCTGCAGCTCGCTGGAAAAATCCAAGCTGTCGTCACCCTCGGCGGAACTCAAGGCACATCCACCTGCGCGCCTATTCTGCAAGCCCTCCCCTACGGCTTCCCCAAGGTGATGCTGTCAACAGCAGCATCTGGAGATGTAGGCCCCTTTGTCGGCATCAAGGACATCACTATGATGTTCGCTGTATCAGATATCCTTGGACTTAACGTTTTCTCCCGTAAAATCCTCGCCAACGCCGCAGCATCAGCCTGGGGCATGGCACAGGTTGAGCAGTGTATCACAAAGTCAGAAGCCAAAGGTGTGATAGGCATGTCCAATCTTGGCGTGCTTACCAAAGGCGCTATGCACGCCATCGAACTCTTCGAGAAGGCAGGCTACGAGGTAATCACCTTCCACGCCATTGGTGCTGGAGGCGATGCCATGGAGCAAATGATGAAAGAGGGTATCATTACGGCTGTGTTTGACTACGCCATGGGTGAGATTGCTGATGGCTGCTTTGATGCACTCAGAGCATCCGGCCCCGATCGCCTCACAGTCGCAGGCAAGCTAGGACTCCCTCAAGTCATATGTCCAGGAGGATCAGAACACCTCGGACTTCTTGTAAGCGAACCCAGCAAGATACCCGACGGCTGGGAAAATCACCAGATCACATGGCACACGCCCTACGTATTTGTCCCTCGCCTCAATGCACAGGAGCAAGCCAAAGTTGCCAATACCATCGGAGACCGACTCCAGAGCTCTACAGAAAAAACGGCCTTCATCATGCCCCTTAAAGGCGTATCGAGCTACTCGGCAAAAGGCGGTGAACTCTACAACACAGACCTTGATGCAGCCTACTGGGATGCTTTGCAAAATGCACTACCTAATCACGTCGAAGTCGAAGCCCTCGACCTCGCAGCCGAGGACTCCGCATTTGTTGACCATGCCGTTAATAAACTGATCAGCATGATCGAAGACTAAGAAAATTTCTTACCAGAAAAAACCAACCAACAACACTACTAACCAACTACCATTATGGCAGACTTAGACGACATCAGAGATGGAGACAATTTTGGTCTCAACACACCCGCCGACACCAGCAATTTCTACCTCAAAGGCATGAATAGTGCCTCATGGGGAATCAAGAACCGCATGTCACGTATCTTTAACCGCCAATCTGGCCGCACCGTCATGCTTGCATTCGACCATGGTTTCCTCATGGGACCAACTTCCGGTCTTGAACGCATCGACCTCAACATCGCACCTCTCGCCGAAGAAGCAGACTGCTTGATGGGTTGCCGTGGAATGATCCGCACCTCGATTCCTGCGGAGAACACCAAGCCAATCTGCCTGCGCACAGACTCAGGCACAACCATCCTGACTGAGATGAACCACAACGTTCTTATTTCCGAGCAAGATGCAATCAACATGAATGTATCAGCCATGGCAGCGATGCTCGCTATCGGTGATGCCGACACCGAAGCATCCACCATTGCCAACTTCAGCCGCCTGGTTGATATTGGAAACAAATACGGCATTCCCGTAATGGGTGTCACTGCTGTAGGCAAGGACATGGCTCGCGATTCACGCTACTTCGGCCTCGCCTCACGTGTATGCGCTGAGAACGGCGCATCCATCGTAAAAACTTATTATACTGAAGGCTTCGAAAACGTCGTGGCAGCATGCCCGGTTCCTGTCGTAATCGCAGGTGGCAAAAAGCTCCCCGAGCTTGAAGCACTTGAACTCTGCCACAACGCTATCCAGTGCGGCGCCTCTGGCGTAGACATGGGTCGTAATGTCTTCCAATCCGAGGCTCCCCTCGCGATGATGAAGGCTGTGAAGTCGGTTGTTCACGACAACGCAACACCAGCTGATGCCTTCGACCTCTTCAACACCCTGAAGAACGAAGCATAGTTGTAGTATATCGGCAGTGCGTGCTGGCCTCAGCCCGCCACTAATTCACCGATCAATTCCCTACTCCCTAGCGGTGGCATGAGGCCATGCCACCCAAATTTTTTCAGCTCTCAGCCATGACACACTCAGCACGACTCGATCGCCTCAAGGACATCACAAACAGAGTACCACAACTCAGCATTGGCACCCTAACAGGTGACATGATGCATCAGGCAAACGATATTCGGATCCTAGAGCAGGGTGATGTCCACTTGCTACACCTCGATGTCATGGACGGCACGGTTTGGCCGAAAATCTCCGTTGGATCTGGCTTTCTAGCCGGCCTCAAGACCAGTCTCCTCAAAGACGTCCACTTGCTTACATCCCACACGGAAAAACACATCGCCGATTTTGCAGCAGCAGGAGCCGACATCATTACCATTCAGATCGAACAGACTACCGACACAGCGACTTCACTGCAGGACATCCGCATAGCAGGCTGCTTATCAAGCGCAGGTATTTACCCCACAACGCCAATCGATGAACTTCTCCCCCATCTCGATCTCTGTGATGTGGTTTTCCTGCTCTCCATCGGCCCAGATACAGGTAAAGAAACTTTCTTCGACACCGTTGCTGATCGCATTACCCAGCTCCGAGAACTCAAACCCGATCTCGTCATCGCCATTGATGGGGCTGTTAAAAAAGACAACGTAGGTGATCTCGCCAAACTCAATCCTGACCTCATCGTCACTGGCTCCGCCGTATTTGACGGGGGCGACGTTCCTGCCAACATTTTGCTGATGCGAGAGCGCATCGAAACAGCTAACTCATAACAACCTAACAACTAATCACTCAATAATATGTCAGACGCAACTCAAATCCACGCCGGTAAAGTAGCTATCATCACAGGCTCCGCTGGCGGTATAGGCCGGGCAACCGCAGAGCGCCTGCACGCAGACGGCGCTACAGTGGTCGGCTTAGACATCAATCCTGCGGTTGTAGAAAACCTGAAAAAACCTGGCCTCTCAGGAGTTGTTTGTGACATTACAGACGACGCAGCTCTCCAATCGGCTATCGACGCCGTCGTTAACGAGCACGGCAGCCTCGATATCATCGTTGCCAATGCCGGTATTTTCAAAGCTGGCGAGTATATAGAATCATTAGGGGACAGCTGGGATCTCCACCTCAAGATCAACCTCACCGCCACTCAGCGATTTCTCCGCTTTTCCATTCCTCATCTTAAAAAAAGCACCCTCTCTCCATCGATCATTATCATTGGATCACGCAACTTCTCAGCCCCTGGCCCCGGAGCTGCCGCTTATTCTGTAACTAAAGCCGGTGTTACACAGCTTGCTCGTGTCGCCGCTCTAGAACTCGCAGGTGATGGTATTCGTGTAAACACGATCCATCCCGATGCAGTATTCGACACCGAAATCTGGACCGAAGAGGCCCTACAAAAATCAGCAACACGCTACGGCATGACCGTGGAGGAATATAAAACTAAAAACCTACTCAAGACAGAGATAAAGTCGACCGATATAGCTCTGATGGTAAGCACGGTCGCTGGTCCAGCCTTCAAAGCGACCACCGGAGCACAGATTCCCATCGATGGTGGAAACGACCGAGTGATCTAATTTTTTATATACCATCCTGTTACTGACATACCCTCTATAATTAGGAGGAAGAATCTGCTGTTTTATGCGTATGCTATGAACCAGTATCGATTTGTGCGATCCACATAACCCCTCTACGATATACACTCAATCACTATGCTAATCATGAAAAGAAATTCCCTAAGCCTTTTTTCTGTCGCGCTCATCACCGCACTTACCTTGCAGCTAGCCTCTGCCAACCAACCCGCTAATCATCTCGTTTTTGATGGTGGTGAAGGTCCAGGCAAAGGTAAACACATCGTTCTACTATCGGGGGACGAAGAATACCGCTCCGAGGAAGCACTCCCCATGCTTGGTCAGCTTCTATCCAAACACCATGGCTTCAAATGCACTGTATTATTCTCCATGAATGAAAAAGGTGAAGTCGATCCCAAAAACCAGAAGAGCCTGTCACATCCAGAGGCACTCGATTCCGCTGATCTCATCCTGATGTCGCTTCGTTTCAGAAATTGGAATGACTCCACCATGGCGAAATTTGAAAAAGCCCTCATGCGCGGCACACCCATCGTTGCGCTGCGCACCTCTACCCACGCATTCAAGTTCCCCAAAAGCAGCAAATGGTTTAAATATTCATTCAACGCCAACAAAGAAAGCGGTTGGTATAAAGGATTTGGTCGCCACATACTCGGGGAAACATGGGTGAGCCACCATGGCCACCACAAGAAAGAAGGATGCCGAGGCATCGTAGAACCGAGCCACAAGGCTAATCCAGTCCTCAATGGCGTGGGCACCATTTTTGCTGAATCAGATGTATACGGCACCAACCCTCCAGCAGATGTAACCATTTTATTACGTGGACAGGTCACAAAGACGCTCGACCCAAAATCTGATCCAGTCGCGAGCAAAAACAAACCAATGCAACCGCTGGCATGGACACGTAGCTACAAAAATGCTGCAGGCAAGACCAACAAGATTTTCACCACCACCATGGGAGCCGCCAGCGACCTAGACGATGCCAATCTGCGCCGCCTTGTCACCAATGCATGCTATTGGGGACTAGGACTCAATATCCCAAAACAAGCAAATGTAACTATTCCATCATCTTATAACCCAACGTTCTATGGCTTCAATACCTTCAAAAAAGGAATGAAGCCAGCTGATTTCATTCCAAGTGACAAGGCAAATGGTGCCGCCATTCCCAAGGCCAAGGCACCTGCCACACTTAGTTTAAAAAAAAACGGTAGAATTGCCATCATCGGAGCGGGGCTAGCATCCCGCATGATGAAGTATGGTCACTTCGAAACCGAACTTCAGCTACGTTTCCCAGAGCACAAACTCACCATCCGTAACATCGCGGACGAGGGCAACACACCAGCATTCCGCCCTCACCCCGGCCGGAAACAACAACTCGCATTCCCCGGCGCTGAGAAACATTTTCAAAATTATGCTTCTGGTAAGTCTGGCCCATGGACATCAGGAGCTAAAGGTCACTTTGAAACACCCGACCAGTGGCTAACTCGTCTGAAGCCCGACACCATAATTGCATTTTTTGGATTCAATTCCGCCATGCGTGGCAAGATCGAGCTTGAGCGCTTCAAGGATGAGTTGAGTGCTTTCATCAACCATACACTCGGCCAGAAATACAATGGAGAGCATGCTCCGCAGCTAGCTATCATCTCACCCACAGCCATTCAAAATCTATCTGCCACACACCATACTCCCGACGGCGAAAAGCAGAACGGATTACTATCGCTCTACACCAACGCAATGCGTGATATTTGCGAACAAAATGGTGTGCTTTTCATCGATGCCTTCTCGCCATCCAAGGCGATTTTCGATGCCACACAAAAACCACTCACGGTCGATGGCGCACTCCTCACCGATCGAGGTTACCAATGGCTGGCTGGCTGGCTGGCGAATGACCTCTATGGGGAAACCACCAGCAATCCCCATCGTAAACTTGTTCATGCAGCAGTCATGGAAAAAAACTTTGTTTGGCATAACCTCTTTAAAATTCCAAATGGTGTGCATGTTTACGGCAGGCGCTACAATCCATTTGGCCCAAAAAACTACCCTGACGAGCTGAAGAAACTGGCAGAGATGACCGTGATTCGCGATCATGCCATCTGGCGCGCACTTGAGGGCAAGAAATCAAATCTCAACACAGCAGACGCCAAAACACACAAACTCCCGCCAGTCGAAACAAACTACAAACCATCCAATAAAAATGGCCAAACCCGCTACCTCAGCGGCAAGGACACACTGAAACAACTCGCAGTACCAAAAGGATATAAAATCGAACTCTTTGCCGATGAAAAGCAGTTTCCAGAACTCGCCAACCCAGTGCAGATGTCATTCGATAACAAAGGTCGTCTATGGGTCGGATGTATGCCCTCCTACCCACATTGGCGCCCTGGTGACCCCAAACCCACCGACAAGTTAATCATTTTTGAAGATACTAATAACGATGGCAAAGCAGACAAACGCACAGTTTTTGCTGACGACCTCCACCTAGTCATAGGATTCGAGCTCGCCAAGGAAGGCGTTTATGTTTCCCAAGCCGATTCGCTCATTTTGCTCACCGATACCAATGGCGACGACAAATACGACACCAAGGAATACCTCATAAGTGGCTTTGATGATCACGATACCCATCATGCTATTTCTGCATTCTGTGCTGATCCATCTGGTGCCATCTACATGGGCGAGGGCGTATTTCTTCACTCAAATATTGAAAGCGTGTATGGAACCCATCGCGGCACCAACGGCGGACACTTCCGCTATAACCCAAAGCGACGCCACCTCGAACGCACAGCACAACTCCGTATTCCAAACCCTTGGGGGACGGCTTTTGATAAATGGGGGCAAAACTTCTTTTTACACACCTCAGGCACATCCGTAAACTGGATGGCTCCCGGCACCGTCAAATCTACCTACGGACAAGGTATGGTAGCATCCAAAAACCTCATCACCTCCAACGCAGTCAGACCAACATCTGGCATCGAATTCATCTCCAGCCGACATTTTCCAGATGAAGTCCAGGGTGACATCTTACTCTGTAACAACATCGGCTTTCTCGGTATCAAACAACACAAAATTGAGGAGGATGGCACAGGTTACAAAACATCATACCGCCAAGACCTACTAAAATCCTCCGAAGGCAATTTCCGCCCAGTCGATCTTGAGTTCGCACCCGACGGCTCACTCTACGTGATCGACTGGTCAAACGTGCTCATCGGGCACATGCAACACAATGCACGCGATCCAAAACGCGACCACGTCCACGGCCGCATCTATCGCATCACTTACCCATCTCGCCCGCTCGTCAAACCCGCCAAAATCGATGGTGCATCCCTCACCACTCTTCTCGAAAACCTGAAAACTTACGAAGATCGCACACGCTATCGAACTCGCCGTGAGCTTAGAGGTCGCAAAACTGATGAAGTCATCGCCGCCATCAAAAAATGGACAGCAAACCTCAATAAAAATGACCCCAACTACGAACACCACATGCTCGAAGCCCTCTGGGTCACTTGGGGACATAACCAGATCGACCAGACTCTCATGCGCCAACTGCTGGCATCCAAGGATCACAAAGTGCGCTCCGCAGCCACACGCGCAGTACGCTACAACACACACCAGGTTGCAGACCACGCTGAGCTTCTGAAAAAATCAGCTACCGATGGCCACGGACGCGTGCGCATGGAAGCTATCACCGCTGCCTCCTGGCTACCGAAGAACACAGGCCTTGATATACTCGACGCCGCACAAGGCGCTGGCACCGATAACTGGATCAAAGGGTCGATGGATTTTGCACTCGCAGCTCTCAAAAATTCCATAATCGAAGAGCCAGTGCAAAAAATCAATGTTCCCAAGCACCTCACAGGCCCTGATGCTCTCGCATACAAACTAGGCCATGAAGTCTATCACCGTGAAGCCCACTGCGCTACTTGCCATCAACCCGATGGAAAAGGCCTCCCAGCAGCTCAATTCCCTCCTGTTGCAGGAACCAAATGGTCAACTCAAAATGAGGATCGACTCATCAAACTTACCCTGAACGGACTGTATGGCCCAATTGAAGTTCTTGGCAAGAAATACCCCGGACAGGTTCCTATGACCCAGTTCGGAGGAATTCTTAACGACAAGGAAGTCGCCGCAGTGCTCACGTATGTGCGAAACTCTTTCGGCAACAAAGCATCGGTAATCACACCCAAAAAAGTCGCCGATATCCGTGCTACTACTCGTGGAAAACAAGGTTTTTATAGCCCAGACGAACTTCTGAAACAGCACCCTCACGAATAAAAATGATGCAATCACTGAAAATTTCCATGCATTGCCAGTATTCAGAGGTTTCCAAATCTTCACAATAAGGGTATGACACCTGCATGTGGAAAGGACGTTTTGCAAAAGCCACCGCCGACCTCGTACAGCAGTATGGTGAATCTATCTCCTACGACTGGCGTATGTACCATCATGACATCGCTGGATCTATCGCTCATGCACGAGCTCAGGTGAAAGCTGGCATCCTCACAGAAGATGAGTTCTCTACCATCGAACAAGGACTTCGTGAGATCGAAAAAGAAATCGCATCAGGTGGCTTCGACTTCTCCATAGAACTCGAGGACATCCACATGAATATCGAGTCGGCACTAACCAAAAAGATCGGCGCCGCTGGCGCTAAACTCCACACCGCTCGATCTCGCAACGACCAAGTCGCTACCGACACTCGCCTTTATTGCCGTGAAGAAATCGACTATATCATAACACACCTCACCGAGCTCCAGGGTGCGCTTCTTGAACAAGCCAAAAAGCACGCCTCTACCATCATCCCAGGTTACACACACCTCCAGCGCGGGCAACCAGTCACTGTCGGCCACCACCTTCTCGCCTATGTTGAAATGCTAGACCGTGACAAAAGCAGACTTACTGACTGCCGCATACGTGTCAACGTCTGTCCGCTTGGCTCTGGCGCTCTCGCTGGATCTACCATTAATCTCGATCGCGAGCAAATTGCTCAGGAGTTAGGCTTCGACCGCGTCACCACAAACTCGATGGACGCCATTTCCGACCGCGACTACATCGCCGAGTTTCTCTTTGCGATGGCACTAGTTGGCACCCACCTCTCCCGGCTTTCAGAGGATCTTATCCTCTGGTGCAGTTCTGAGTTTGGTTTTGTCACTCTATCCGATGCGCACACCACGGGATCATCTCTGATGCCGCAGAAAAAAAACCCAGACGTTTGCGAACTCACACGCGGCAAGACAGGTCGCCTGTATGGCAACCTCGTAGCACTACTCACCGCCGCGAAGGGACTTCCGCTGACTTACAACCGTGACCTGCAAGAAGACAAAGAACCGCTGTTTGATTCCATTGACACTCTCAAACTGGCACTTCGGGTAAATACAGAAATGATTGCAACCATGCAGATCAATGTTGAAACCTGCGAGACTGCTGCCTCAGACCCTTTGCTTTTAGCAACGGACCTTGCAGACTACTTGGTCAAAAATGGAGTTCCATTTCGTCAAGCACACGAACTTGTTGGGCAGGCAGTTGCCGCCAGTGTGGAGTCCGGCACACCTCTCGACCAACTCGATCTCACCAAAATTTCCGAGCACTACGGCGCCGACGCCAACAAGGTGTTCAGCCTACAAACTGCGCTCGCAGCCAGAACCAACTCTGGTGCTCCATGTGTCAAAAATGTAACCGCAGAAATAGCCCGCTGGCAGGAATCACTCTAGGTGATCGGGACGCATTTTTCACGTGCAGCCTACTGGAAACGTGGTAGCTTTCATCTCGTTATGAATTATTACCTTTCTCTAGCCGCCACCATCTCCGCATTCACTTTTTCCGCTATCCCACAAGCCAGCGCTCACTGCCAAGTTCCATGCGGTATTTACTCAGATGATACCGTGCTCACCGATCTGCAAACACACCAAAAGACTATCGCCAAGGCGATGTCACAGATCAACGAGCTTTCCAAAAATCCAGCAAAGAACGCCAACCAAATCGCGCGCTGGGTCACCAATAAAGAAGAACACGCAACCACGATACAGAACACAATGTGCCAGTATTTCCTCGCTCAGCGACTCAAGCTCGACGAGCAGAATAACAACAAAAATACATATCTAAAGAAGGTCGTGCTTGTACATAAAATTATCGTGCTCTCGATGAAGTGCAAACAAACAACTGACCCAGCAAATGCCCAGGCACTTCACGATGCCATCAATGAATTCACCAAAGCCTACAACGCAAAGAAATAATTACCTGCGGGCAACATTCACCGTGTGACAAATGTCACACGATTTGCCGTCGCAACCACGAGCAGAACAATATTCTCTGCCGTAAAAAATGATCTGGAGGTGCAACTTGTTCCATT
>DPWT01000109.1 GCA_003527555.1 Verrucomicrobiales bacterium
ATAAAATTTGGGACGCACACGCTGTATCAGAAGTCAAAGATGGGCCCACCCAGCTTTACATTGATCGTCAGTTCGCCCACGAGGTTACTTCCCCACAAGCTTTTAATGGGCTTAGAGAGCGTGGGCTTGGTGTGTTGCGGCCCAGTAAAACAACTGCCACACCGGACCACAACATACCTACTTGGAACCAGGACAAGCCAATCACTGACCCCATTTCCAAATTTCAGGTTGAGACCCTAACGAAGAACTGTGAGGAATATGGGATCACGCTCTATGGCCTAGGAAACAACAAAAATGGTATTGTTCACGTTGTGGGACCAGAAAATGGCTACACACTTCCAGGAATGACTATCGTTTGTGGTGACAGCCACACCTCCACACACGGAGCCTTCGGTACGATTGCTTTTGGTATCGGCACCAGCGAAGTGGAAATGGTTCTGGCTAGCCAGTGTATCCTTCAGCCGCGGCCTCAGCGTATGCTCATTAATATCGATGGTGATCTGGACGAGGGGGTGGCATCCAAAGACATCATTCTCTACATCATCGCCCAGCTATCCACGGGTGGCGCCACCGGATACTTTGTTGAGTTTGCAGGATCTGCCATTAGGGCACTCTCCATGGAGGCGCGCATGACACTCTGCAACATGAGTATCGAAATGGGTGCGCGTGGTGGGCTTATCGCCCCGGACCAGACGACTTTTGACTACATTGAAGGGCGTGAATTTGCCCCCAAAGGCGAAGATTGGGAAAAGGCGCTTGAGTATTGGGCAACTTTGAAAACTGACGAAGGCGCTGAGTTCGATAAAACATTCAACTTCAATGCCTCTGATATCGAGCCGATGATCACCTACGGCACCAACCCAGGAATGGGAGTTGGCATCACAGGTTCCATTCCCACACTTGGTGACATTGATGAAGCAGGTCAGGCGTCCTTTAAGCAGTCGATGGATTACATGGGATTCCAACCCGGCGATCAGATGATTGGTAAAAAAATCGATTATGTATTTGTCGGTTCATGCACTAATGGACGCATTGAAGACCTTCGAACCTTTTGTGACTTCATCAAGGGAAAGAAAAAAGCTGACCATGTTACCGCCTGGATCGTTCCCGGTAGTCGCCGCGTGGAGAAGCAAGCCCAGGAAGAGGGTCTAATCAAAATCATGACCGATGCCGGTTTCGTGATGCGTCAGCCAGGCTGTTCCGCCTGCTTGGCTATGAACGACGACAAAGTTCCTGCAGGTCTCTACAGCGTTTCCACATCGAACCGTAACTTTGAGGGTCGTCAAGGGCCCGGCGCCAGAACTCTACTCGCGAGCGTGCTCACCGCTGCAGCAGCAGCTGTGACTGGAGAGGTGACCGACCCTCGCACGCTCCTCGAATCATCAGAACCTGCACTTGTCTAACCCCTTTACCTTCACAAACATGGCTATCGAAAAATTTCTAACTGTCACGTCCACTTGCATTCCACTTCCTATTGAGAATGTGGATACCGATCAAATCATCCCAGCACGCTTCCTCAAGGCAACGACAAAGGAAGGTTTTGGCGACAATCTCTTCCGCGACTGGCGCTATGATAAACAAGATCAACCCAAACCTGATTTTGTACTCAACGATCCCACTTATAGCGGTGAGATCTTTGTTGGAGGCAAGAACTTCGGTAGTGGATCGAGCCGAGAGCACGCTGCTTGGGCGATTGCTGGTTACGGATTACGCGTTGTGGTTTCCAGTTTCTTTGCTGATATCTTCAAAGGTAATGCACTCAACAATGGTGTGCTGCCTGTGCAGGTTTCAGAGGAATTCCTCGCCAAACTTTTCGTGGCGATCGATGCCGACGCAAAAACTGCCATCACCGTCAACCTTCCCGATCAAACGATCACCATCGATGCCACAGGTGACTCTGAAGGTTTTGATATTAATCCTTACAAGAAAAACTGCCTGCTGAATGGCTACGATGACATCGACTACCTCTTGAGCAATAAGGATAAGATTGAAGAGTGGGAAAAAACCAGCTTCTATTAGGAAGCTGTCATAGCAAAGTATTGGACAGGATTAACAGGATGACTTTGATTTTTCCGATGGAAGATAAGCTGACAGAAACTGTGATTGGTTGTGCGATGAAAGTTCATCGTTCACTAGGCGCAGGTTTTCTTGAAAGTGTCTATGCTAATGCTCTTGCTCACGAGCTTGGAAAAACCGGCATCTCCTACCAAAGAGAAACACCCATCAACGTCGTTTATGATGATACCGTGGTGGGTGAATTCCGCTCTGATTTTCAAATTGAAAACCAACTAATTATTGAACTTAAAGCTGTGGAATCCATATTGCCAGTTCACGAAGTTCAAGTGGTCAACTATCTCACCGCGACAAATCTAGACGTTGGCCTCCTCATTAACTTCGGCTCCAGTAGCCTCCAATTCAAGAGAAAGCACCGCCGAAAAAGCCAGGATCAGCCTGCATTACCTATCAGACTCAGGAAATAGTAGCACCAAATCATAGTCATCCTGTTAATCCTGTCAAAAAAAACACTCTCCTATTATGCAAATTGAAATCATGGACACCACCCTACGGGATGGTGAACAGACCTCCGGGGTCTCTTTCTCTGCGCATGAAAAGCTGAGTCTCGCAAAGATTCTGCTACAAGATGTGAAGGTGGATCGCATCGAAGTGGCCTCCGCGAGGGTTTCCGAAGGGGAGTTCGAATGCGTCAATGCTATCACTACTTGGGCAAAGAAAAACGGATTGATCGATCACGTCGAAGTGCTTGGTTTTGTTGATGGGAAAGTCTCCGTTGACTGGATCACCAGCGCTGGTGGACGTGTCATCAACCTTCTTGCTAAAGGCTCTCAGCGACATGTTGAGCTTCAGTTGCGCAAAACACCCGAGCAGCACCTCGCTGACATCAAGGAGTTGATTGCCTACGCCGATTCTCAGAATGTGGACGTCAACATCTACCTCGAAGACTGGTCGAATGGGATGATAAGCTCACCTGATTACGTATTCTTTATGGTGGATGGGCTAAAAGACACATCGATCAAACGCTTCATGCTGCCTGATACACTGGGTATTTTAAATCCAGACCAGACACTTGATTTCTGTTCACAAATGATCACTCGCTACCCTGATCAGTGGTTCGATTTTCATTCGCACAACGATTACGATCTCGCTGCAGCAAATGTGTTCAATGCTTTGAAGGCAAAGGTTCACGGCGTCCATGCAACCGTCAATGGTATGGGTGAAAGAGCTGGTAATGTCCCGCTTTCCAGCGTTATTGGAGTGATCCATGATCAGCTCAAGCAATCGACCAATATCGATGAAACCAGCATCAATAAAGTAAGCCGAGTTGTTGAGACATATTCAGGTGTTAGGATCCCTGCCAACAAGCCGGTGATCGGTGATTTTGTGTTTACCCAAACGGCGGGTATCCACGCCGATGGTGATTCCAAGGATAATCTTTACTACAATGGACTGCTGCCGGAACGCTTTGGGCGTACTCGCGAATACGCGCTTGGCAAGACATCTGGAAAAGCAAACATCCAAAAGAACTTGGAGGAACTTGGTATGAGCCTCGAGCCAGACGATCTTAAACGTGTGACCCAGAGAATCATCGAACTGGGTGATAAAAAGGAAAGAGTGACCAAGGAAGACCTGCCATTTATCATCGCCGATGTACTTGGCACCACAACAGCGGGTAACGATATCGAAGTAGTGAACTACTCACTTTCACTCACCCAGGGGCTCAACCCCATCGCTACTGTGCGCCTCAGAATCAAAGGCGAGTTTTACCAGGAAACCAGCGTGGGCGACGGACAGTACAACGCCTTTGTCAAAGCTCTCTGGAAAATCTACAAGCGTCTCGATAAGAAACACCCTATCTTACAGGACTACTCGGTGACGATTCCTCCTGGTGGACACACGGATGCCCTCGTGGAGACGACGATTCTCTGGGATATGGACGGTAAGAGGTTCAAAACCAGAGGCTTGGATGCCGATCAGACGGAGGCCGCCATTCAAGCGACCATTAAGATGCTCAATATCATTGAGGAATTTTAGCATCATCTGAAAAATCCTCTTGCCACCAGCCGCGCCGTGGGATAACTCCGCCTCCGCAGAACGTTTGCCGCCCAGCGGCGGTCGTGATGTGTGAAAGGAAAAAGGGGCATTAGCTCAGTTGGTAGAGCACCTGCATGGCATGCAGGGGGTCAGCGGTTCGAATCCGCTATGCTCCATTTCCCTTTTTGATTTCACCACTCGATTGATCCGCCGCGTGTTCACCCTGTAACAGGCGGCTTTTTTATCGGCACTTACTCAGACTCATGGCTATTGAAGGCAAAGAACTCGCCATCGCATGCGCTCGCGCAGCGGAGGAAATCCAAGCCGAGGACATTCGTGTTCTCGACCTCACCGGTATTTCAACGCTCACAGATTTCATGGTCGTCTGCTCAGGCACGTCGTTACCCCACCTTCGTGCTGTTATGCGTGACGTGGAGAAGGTACTCATTGAGAAATACGAAGTCCGCCCAGAAAATGCTGAGGGCAATGCTGATTCGCGTTGGGTGGTGCTGGATTTTATCGATGTTATGGTGCACATCATGCATCAGGAAATGCGTGACCTTTACGGCCTCGAGGACCTCTGGGCTGGAGCCAAGGAGGTGCCTTTGGCAGAGAATGTGGAGTAGGTTCCTCTGTGGAATTGAATAAATCGCCATCACTGGAGGTCGAATCCACATGGCAGCCAAAAATATCGATCTCTCAAAAATTCACGGGCGCATCCAATTCGTGCGCAGCTTTCCCGATTATAAAGTCAAGGTGGTGAATCATTTCCCCGATCTGAAAGTAAAAAAAGTCAGGCATTTTGCCAATAAACCGGGTCTTTGGAAAATCGTTACTAGTTGCCCAGACTATAAGATTCAGATCGTTAACCATTTTCCAGATTTTAAGATCAAGTATGTAAACCACTTTCCCGGTGTGCCATAAATGTATAGTAACTTGCGAGTAAGCTGTTAATTGATACTGACTTTTGATGTTTTTCACTACGTGATCAATACTTAAGTCATTGATAGTATGGTGTTAATGGTATCGAGCTAGATGGGTGGGATGTGCTAGGTTTAAAGCACTTAACAACAGCTACTAACAGCCCTTGCGTATGATGAAGTTGATTTAAACAATATGTGAAACATCGTTTGATACCTGTTTGTCCACAATAGGGACGATGTTATACACAAGTTATACACAACATTATTTGGCCCATGATGAGGCCGCATGACCAACCAGTGTGTGCAACTTGTTAATAAGCAGGATCTGCCGCGATGTAGTTGTGGATAATATGTGGACAGATTGTGAATTATTCTTCGTTTCAAATTTAGCAACCTAGCAAGCTATCCCTCAGACTTGAGTAACGTGGGTTAGAACCGTACCGAAAAGGTTGGATAGGGCGCTTTGGGTAAAATTCTACGATGAATGTGCGGCAAGAAAATGGAACAAGCTTCTGCTCATTAGCAGATCGCTTGATCGGAAAACTGGCAACATGATGTTGAGTTCGGTCTCGTGGATTGCGTTAACGTTCATCAATCATGAGGCTTCTGTGGTCACCTGATGTAACTAAAAATTAGTCTCTTTAGAGGTTGACCCAAAGTGTGTTGTTGTGTACTAAAGTGACCTAATAAAGCTAATCAGTGTATTAATGAGCACCGCTAATCATAGCCTTGGGGGATTTTACCCCTACAAAATGGATACGAAATGTCGTGTTTCCATTCCGAGTGATTGGCGCGCGGAGATTGCTAATGGTATTTTAAGGTTATTGGTTGCGCATGACGAGAAAGTGCCAACTCTGAAAGTCCTCACCGAGTCCGAGTTTGGCAAGATGCAGCGTGACATCAATGATAGTGAAAGGCTAAATCCAGCCCAAAAGCGTACGATGTTGGGGGCACTCTTCGAGCGCAGCACCAAGACTTACATGAACGATCAAGGTAAGCTGAGTATTCCCAAAGCACAATTAGACCATCCCGGTTTGACTCCCGGTAATAGGCTAATTCTATGCGGGCGCGGTAACTATTTTGTGATCTTCAACGAAGAAAACTATAACAAGCTTGAGGCCGCACGCAAATCCACACTCGAGGAACTGGATGCCGAGTTCCAATTCTTCTAAGCCGATTTGTAAGCAACCAACAATTACAATCCATTTACTGTGATAAACGCTGATACAACCATACAATTTGCCCATGTGAGTTCATGTTGTTTACTGAAAAAAAGCCAATAACTGCTGAAGTTGAGGCGGCTTCAAGGGAGTCGCATCTTGATGCTTCTGCTTGGCTTCATGCAAAATCAATGGAAAAAACCTCACGGTCTGAAGATGACTCCTATCACACGCCTGTCTTATTAGATGAGGTATTACAATTCTTGGTCCCAGCTGTGGGTAAGACCATCATCGATGGGACTCTTGGAGGGGGAGGGCACAGCAGTGCCATGCTCAAGGCTGGTGCACATGTCGTAGGCGTGGACCAGGATGATCAAGCACTTGATCATGCTGTGGAGAGGCTCTTAGAGTTTGGGAATCAGTTCACCGCGCTACGTGGTAATTTTTCGTGCCTGCCTCAACTACTTGCTGATACAGATATTGAGAAAGTTGACGGTCTACTAGTTGATATTGGAGTTTCCTCGTGGCAACTGGACGAAGCATCTCGCGGATTTTCTTTTGGCAAAGAAGGCCCGCTGGATATGCGTATGGACCGCACTATCATTCAAACTGCGGCAGACGTAGTTAATCAATCATCGGAAGACGATCTCAAGCGTATCTTTCGCGAGTACGGCGAGGAGCGGGCATCGGGGAAACTGGCCCGCCGTATTTGTGAACGCCGCGTAAAAAATCCATTTACCACCACCACTGATCTTGCTGACTTTATAACGTCCATTTCTCCTAGGGGTGGAAAAATCCATCCAGCTACGAGGGTTTTTCAAGCGTTGCGTATTGCTGTGAACAATGAGCTTGGTGTGCTGCGCTCCTTGCTGGAGAACGCAGCGACTCTATTGAAGCCTGGGGGAAGGCTTGCGGTGATTACATTCCACAGCTTGGAGGATAGAATCGTAAAACAGTTCTTCAGGCATGCATCACAATCTCAAGTTGATCGTAAAGAATGGCCTGAGCCCCGCCCTAATCCTGATTTCTGTTACAAGCTCCTTACTCGTCGTCCTGTCATCGCTGGTGCAAGTGAAATCAAAATGAATAAACGATCACGTAGTGCCAAACTGCGCGTTGTTGAAAAAATCTAACCTTCCAGACCCATATATGAATAAACATCGCAACAAAGAACGTCGCTTCAGTATAGCTGAGATTGTGGTTTTGATATTAGCTGCTGCTGTATTGATGGTGGGTGGTGTGACTCATGCCTGGCTCAAGAATAGTCATGTAGACGTAATGCGTGATGTGGATCAGGCGGAGCGGCGTATTAAGGATCACGAAGATAAAATCAACAGCTTGCAGGTCAAAATAGACAAAAAACTCAATATCTACCAGCTACGTGACGATCTTGAACGAGCTAAATCTTCGCTCGTCCTAGTCCCAGTAAGTGCCATTGAGGTTATTCATGCACATCAGCCAGGCAAGGCGCAAGCTCAAGTCAGCCGGCAGACCACATCCATCGCCCAGACACGCCCCTGATGAATCCCGCTACATTTAATAACCGCTGTGTGTTCACATGCTCGATCTTCGTGATTGGGTTAAGTGTATTATCGGCAAGACTCATTTACCTACAAGTATTGCGTGCAAAAGATTATGCGGAAAAGTCAAATCGAGTATCGGTTCGTAAGGAAACACTGAAAGCCGTAAGAGGATGTATTGTTGATACGAATAGCCAACTCATTGCGCGTAACATACCACGCGCGCGCATGGCACTCGATAAAAACCTTCTCCGTGATATCCGATTAGCCACTCTTTCCTTGGCGAACCGCGAACTTCGAGAGACTGCTGAGTGGGCTTTGTGGGATAAGAAAACACGCAACGGAAAAATCAAGAAGCGGGCGGCACAAATTAAAAATGATGTGGCACCTGAGGAAATAGTTGAGAAGCATATTGCAAATGTGATTCAGACATTTGCTCGTCCGCTCGGTATGACGCCTGCTGCATTGAGGGCCTCAATGAAACTCGAAAAAGAAAATCAGATGTATGTGGTTATTCGAAAGGATTTGGCTGAAGATGAGGCGGATAATTTAAAGGAGCTGGCAAGCGATCGTAGCATCGTGCATGCTTTTGTATTCGAGGAGTTACAGAGGCGATGGTATGTAATGCCAAAGAATGCAGCCCATATCATTGGTTTTGTTGGGCAGGATTTTGCGGATACATCTGAACTAGTCATAGGTCGTGCTGGCCTAGAAAAAGTTATGGATTCCTATATGTCTGGCAGGGATGGCTATGTGAGAAATCATCGTGACAAGTATGACTTACTTGCTGTTGCTAAACCGCAGAAAATGGTGCCGCCACGTCATGGATTAAATGTGCAGCTCACTTTGGATATGGGGATTCAGTCTATTCTAGAAGAAGAACTTGATGCTGGCCTATCGAAATATCAGGCCAGTAAAGGCACTATTATTTTGATGAATCCTAACACTGGCGATATATTGGGTATGGCAAGTCGTCCGACGTTTGATCTTAATACTCGAAAAAATATACAGAAAGATGGCTATGATTATGCCACTCAAGCTATTTATGAGCCGGGATCAACATTTAAAATTA
>DPWT01000108.1 GCA_003527555.1 Verrucomicrobiales bacterium
CGGGATCAACATTTAAAATTATCGCCACTGCGGGTGCGATGGACCAAGGTATTATAAGTCCAAGCACACAAATATACTGTCACTATGGTCGATACAGGAAGGGTTCTGTTAGGGTTCCGGATCACCATCCATACGGTAAGTTATCAGTCGAACAAGTTCTGGCAAAATCTTCCAATATTGGATCGTATCAAATCGCATTACAACTTGGACGCCCAAAGTTTTTTAATTACTTGTATAAATTCGGTTTTGGTAAAAAGACCAATATTAAAATGGCGGGTGAAAGCGCCGGCGTGGTCCGTAACACAGGAAACCCAACTGATTTTTCCCGTAACGCATACGGTTATGCGGTAAGTGTCACTCCGCTGCAAGTTGCTTGTGCTTACTCTGCAATTGCTAATGGCGGTACATTGATGGAGCCAAAGCTTTTGAAGTCTGTAATGGCTAACAATGGAGCTATTATTAAGCGTTATGAGCCGGTTCCGGTCCGCCGTGTGATTAAAGAATCAACTGCACAAAAAATGCGACATGCACTTGCAACTGTGGTCGATGTAAAGGGGACTGCCAGGCTCGCTATGGTCGATGGCTTTATTGCTGCAGGCAAAACAGGGACGACCGTAAAAATCAATCCTGATGGGGGATATCTCCAAGGCCGCTACACTGTGTCATTCGCCGGTATGATGCCCGCCGAAAAACCTGCATTCGTTTGTGTAGTTGTCGTAGATGATCCACAAACTGATGAGGTCAAACGTTACGGTGGCACGATTGCTGCCCCTATTTTTTCTAAGGTCGCTACACGCGTGGCCAAACACATGGGGCTCAAACCGACAGAGCCAAAGAACACTTCTCAACCACTTGCACATACAAGTAACTAACCGCATGAATTTACGTCAATTATTAACTATTTTACCCAAGGCGACTCTATCTGGGGACCTTAATCAAGAAGTGACTGGTGTTATCTCGGATTCTCGTAAAGTTGTGCCCGGTAGTATTTTTGTGGCGGTGCGTGGTAGCGACGTAGATGGTCAGAAATTTGTTCCCCAAGCTATCGAACAAGGGGCGTGTGCAATCGTTTCTGAGGTTGCAACTAGAGTAGATGAAAAAACAGCCTGGGCACACGTTCCTGATGCGCGAGCCGCTGTTGCAGCGCTTGCATGTGAATGGAACGATCACCCTTCGGCTGCTATGAAAATGGTTGGAATAACAGGAACTAACGGTAAGACCACAACAGCATTCATTACTCATGCTATTATGAATGCTGTATGGTTGCGTGCTGGGTTATTAGGAACAGTTCAAGTCAATGACGGTGAGACCGTTCGTCCTGCAACGAATACAACGCCCGGTCCGCTGGAGCTGCAGTCGACTCTGAGAGATATGGCGGATAACGATTGTCGTGGTGTTGCTATGGAGGTTTCCTCTCATGCGCTTGAGCAAAAGCGAACTGATGGGCTATTCTTGGATGCGGCAGTTTTTTCCAACTTCAGTCAGGATCATTTGGATTATCATGGCACGATGGACGCATATTTCGCTGCGAAACGCAGGATATTTGAGATGTTAGAAGTGCAGCCTGGGAAAAAGAAAACAACGGCTGTCATTAACTTAGATGATGCGTTTGGACAGCGACTTGCCGAAGAATTCAAGGGGCGTCTTTTTCTTCTGACTTACGGGCATGGCGTGCATGCTGATATACGCATTGGTCGTGAGGTGCAAACGGTGCGAGGTACGGAATTTGACATTAAGTATAAAGGGCATGACTACCTTGTTAGAACGCCATATATTGGTAGATTTAATGTGTCTAATTGCGCTGCTGCACTTGCTGCATGCATTGCAGTCGGGATCAAACCACGTGATGCTGTAAGAGCATTTGCTAACGCACCTCAAGTTGATGGTAGGATGGAACTCGTTGGTAGTCGAGATGGTGCTAGTGTGTTTGTCGATTATGCACATACGCCAGATGCGATCAAGAATGCCTGTGCTGCAGTGCGTGAGTTGAAACCCAATCGACTTATTACTGTGTTTGGTTGTGGTGGTGATCGCGACCGCACAAAGCGCTCATTGATGGGTGCTGCTGCTGCTGAGGGGAGTGACTACTGCATCATTACATCCGACAACCCGCGATCTGAAGATCCGGAAAAAATAATCCGCGAAATTGAGACGGGTTTGGCAGGGAAAAATTTCCAGAGTATTTGTGACCGTATGGATGCAATCCAGACTGCCGTGAACATCTCCAGCGAGGGAGATATCATACTGATCGTAGGGAAGGGGCACGAAACTTACCAAGAGATTATGGGTGAGCGCCATGACTTCGATGATCGTCGTGCTGCCTATCGTGCGATTAATTCAAAAGCTGTTTGATATGAAACTACTCACCATTACAGAAATAGCCGCTGCAACTGGAGCTGAGATGATCGGTTCTGATTCTGGGAAGCTGGTGAGTGCTGTTAACACTGATACACGAGACCAGCAAGCAGGGTCTCTTTTTATAGCGCTTCGAGGCGATAATTTCGATGGTCATGCGTTTATAGATTCGGCCATCATAAATGGAGCGGTGTGCTTGATGCTCGATGAACTGCCTGAAGGAGTTGATGAGTTGGCTGTGCCAGTATTGCTGGTAGAGAACACTCTTTATGGATTGCAGCGTCTTGCGCTATGGTATCGGACGCAATTGAATATCACAGTCGTAGGAATTACTGGCTCTAACGGCAAGACATCTACTAAGGATTTTGCTGCATCTGTATTGTCGCAGCACTTCAAGGTTAACGCGACCAAAGGTAACTATAACAACCATATTGGATTGCCTCTGAGTATACTTTCGACTGATGAGTCAGATGACGTCTGTGTGTGGGAAATGGGAATGAATCATGCTGGTGAAATTGCGCCACTATGTGAGATAGCGGTCCCTGACATCGGAATTATTACTAACGTCGGCGTGGCACATATTGAAAATCTTGGAACACGTGAGGGAATTGCTGAGGAAAAGGGTGCCCTTGCACGCGCGCTCCCAGAGCAGGGGATGTTGATTCTGCCGGCGAGCTGCGATTTCGCGGAATACATGATCGAACGCACCCCCGCAAAGTTCATGGTGGTGGGTAATGGTCGAGGTGCTGTGCGTGCAGAGGAGCTCAAGATGACCGCAGACGGATCATCATTTAAGCTTTGTATTGATGGAGAAGAGGAAATAGCCGCTGAGATTCCGGTGAGTGGGAAACATATGGTGAATAATGCTTTGCTGGCTGCTGCCACAGCGCATGTGCTTGGTGTGCCGCCCACAAAAATTGTTGCAGGGCTCGCGGCTACCTTGCTGACAAGTGGTCGTCTTCGGCGTTATCAATCAACAGGCATCACCGTAATTGATGACACCTATAATGCCAATCCAGACTCGGTAGCAGCGGCTATTGAAACCCTAGCTGATCTTGAGACTCATAACGGATCACGCAAAGTAGTTGTCTTAGGGATGATGGCGGAGCTGGGTGCGCAAACTGACCAGGCACATATAAGAGTTGGAGAAATTGCTGCTGAACGGCATCTACAAGTTGTCAGTGTGGGAGCTGTAGCAGATAAGATTTATCAGGGTGCCGTTGCTTTAGATGACACCGCAAAGCACTTTGAAAATGCAAATACTGCAGCCAGTTGGCTGAGGAATCACTGTCGACATGGTGACCTTGTTCTTTTCAAAGGAAGCCGTATGGCTGGTATGGAAAATGTAATGCACACAGCATTTCCAGAGGACTAACACATTACTAATATGCTTTACTGGATATACGAATATTGGAATTCTGCAAATCAAGCGGGGGCTGAATGGGCTTACAGTTTACGCATCTTGAATCTGTTTCAATACCTTACGATTCGTGCTGGATTGGCATGTTTATTGACTTTTGTTTTTTCCCTAATCTATGGCCCTTGGGTGATTAGGAAATTAGTCTCATTAAAAGTTGGGCAGCCGATCCGTTCTGCGGAGGAGGTGCATAAGCTCAATGAGCTTCATGGGGGTAAGGCGGGAACGCCAACCATGGGTGGTGTTATGATTCTTGGTGCCGTTCTCTTTGCCGTTCTGCTATGCGGACGCCCACTTAACCCATTCGTGGCAGTGACTAGCTGTGTGATGCTTGCGCTGGGCCTGTTGGGTTTTGTAGATGACTACACTAAGGTGAAGCTAAAAAGCTCTGATGGTGTGAGTGGGAAAACCAAGCTATTCTGGCAGTTTCTCATTGGTTGCGTGGCTGCTGTATTCCTGTTGCTTAAGACCAAGGAGATGGGTATGGGTTATGTACTTGTTGACCAACCGATGATGATCAGTGAGGTGACTTTCCCACTTTTTAAGGAGCCTCTTTTTGACATGGGTTGGTTTTGTGTTCCATTTTTCGCAATTGTTATTGTTGGTTGTTCTAATGCAGTAAATCTGACTGATGGTTTAGATGGTCTTGCGACTGGTTGTACTATCACCGTTGCGCTTTCTTACGCAGTTATTGCTTACCTTACAGGGCATGCATACATGGCTAAGGAGTATTTATTTATTCCTTTCAACACACATGTGGCGGAGTTGGCCGTCTTTCTAATGGCTCTGGTAGGTGCGGGATTTGGATTCCTGTGGCATAATTGTCATCCAGCAAAAGTCTTTATGGGCGATACTGGTTCACTTGCAATTGGCGGTGCGCTTGCGACGGCTGCAATATGTGCAAAGCAGGAGTTGCTGCTGGTGATTATCGGGTGGGTATTTGTCATGGAAGCGATGTCCGTCATACTCCAAGTTGCAAGTTTCAAACTCACCGGTAAACGTATTTTTGCGATGTCACCTATTCATCACCACTTTGAATTACGTGGATGGCACGAGAGCCAGGTAATTATTCGCTTTTGGATTATCTCGATCTTCAGCGGTCTGATGGGGATCGCGTTATTGAAAATTGTCTAACATGAATCTTAAAAACAAACACGTTATTATTCTCGGTGCTGGCAAGAGTGGCCGAGATGCCGCGGCGCTTGCAATGCGCGAGGGTGCTAATGTGGCTGTGCATGATTCGTGTGATTCCATTACAGGAATTACCGAGGGGGTGCAAACCGTCACGCAGGCGAGTCATGATACGGGAACAAAAAGTAGGTGTGATTTATTGGTGCTTTCGCCCGGTATTGATTACGAGACTGAATTCGTGCGTGCCTATGCAGCTAATGCCGGAGAGGTGATTGGGGAAGTTGAATTTGCTTATCGGTTTTACACTGGGCAAATCGTTGCCATTACCGGAACGAATGGAAAGACCACCACCACTGAATTAGTGGAACGGATTTTTAATCATGCTGGTATCAACTGTCGAGCCTGTGGTAACTACGGACCTACAGTTTCGGAAATGATCCTGATGGATAATCCTCCCCATGTGTTGGCTCTTGAGGTTAGTTCATTTCAGTTAGAAACAATTCGTGATTTTCATCCTGGAGTTGTTGTGTGGTTGAATTTTTCACCGGATCATATGGATAGATACTCCACCGTTGATGCCTACAAAAAAGCGAAGATGCGTGTGTTTGAAAATCTTACTCCAAATGACCGAGTGATTGTGCGCGAGGGTGAAGACATTGGCGATCAAGTGGCAATTGTAGAAACATTTTCAACTGAGGCGTCTGCCGACTATACCTTATCGGGCACAACGATCGAATTTCGTAGTGATCCAGTGTTAGACCTTTCGCGCACCCGTTTGCGTGGGTTGCACAATGCTGAAAACGTTATGGCGGCCTTTGCAGCCTGCTCGGTGCTCGGCGTATGCGCATCAACAGCCGAGGAGGCATTACAAGACTTTGCGCCTCCATTACATCGCTGTGAGCTGGTAAGAACACTTGATGGTGTTGAGTATATTAACGATTCCAAGGCGACTAATCTGCATGCGCTGGATAGTGCTCTGCGCTCACAAGGCCGTCCGATCGTGCTGATTGCTGGCGGTAAACAGAAAGGGCTAGATTATTCAAATATATTAAAACGCGTTGAATCGACAACCAAAGGAATTGTTGTTTTTGGTGAGATAGCTAACGAGATTGCACAAACTTTTGAAGCAATTTCAGCTACTGCACCATGCGTAGCGGTTACATCGCTTGATGAAGCTGTATCTGTTGCCGCTAATATGGCCGAATTTGGAGACACCATTCTTTTTTCGCCGGGGACGTCGTCATTTGACATGTTTTCTGGCTACGAGGAGCGTGGCGATTGTTTTCGCCGTCTAACACATGATCTTAAATAAGCTATTATTATAACCATTCTCACCACATATACTAATAACCCCATACCTAAATAAATCGTTATGAAAAAAACCATCCAAACAAAAAGAAACAAGACATCTGGGTCGAATTACCGGGTGCTCTACGCTAAAATTGGGCGCAAACGTCGTCTAAATGCTGCTACAGCCACGGCTGTTGATGCTCATGTTGAACTTGAATCTGATGTCCCAAACGTGGGTATTGGGCGTGCCCTCTTAGTGATTCTTGTGTTACATGTTGTAGCGATTGGTGCGATATACGTACACAGCACATTCTTCAGTAACGAAGAAGGAGATGGCTATGCAGAAAGCAATAATACTCAGCCGGCTGCTTCCGATCTGTCAGCGGTGACGGTAGATCCCGCACCTGCTGTATCCAAGCCTGCAATCATACCGGAGCCCGAAGTAGAGAGCCTTGGGCGCTATATCGTGCTTACTGGAGATACCTATCAACGTATTGCTCAGGTTCGATACGTTGATGAGACGGCTCTGCGTGCACTCAATAATAATCGTCCACTTCGTGCTGGTGTAGTTCTAGATCTACCTGCTGAGCTTTCGTCTCGCCCGGTTTCTGTTTCTAACATCAATACCGCCATGCAGCAGAAGGCTAAGCTGCCGCCACTAAAATCAAGTGTTGTGGCCATTAATAGTGATCAATCAAATAGTGAAGTCACATCGCAAGGAGATATAAAAATTAGCGACAAAGTTGATTTGAGTAATGCTGCAAAGGCTGTGGTTGTGGATCCAAAAAGTTCTACTGCGGCGGCTTCGAATGGGATAAAAGAAAGCGGGACAAGCTACACAATTGTGAGTGGTGATACTCTCTGGAGCCTATCGAGGCGATTTAAGGTGTCACGTGATTCACTGCTAAAGCTCAATAAAATTAAAGATCCCAATAAGCTGTATGCGGGCAGGAAGATTAAGATTCCTGCTAACTGATTAGTGCTAGGGGATTCATAGTCATATCATTTTCAGTATTAATAACCATATCAACTTATGGGACGTAAAAACGCCATCTACCTTTGCCTAGCTGTAACTGCTTTGGTGACGCTTGGGCTAGTGATGCTAACTAGTACGAGTGTTTGGGATGACGAAGTGGATGGCTATATTCTAGTCAAAAAACAATCGATATGGATTAGTCTTGGGCTAATATCGGCGATAGCTGTATCGGCTTACGATTACCGTAAGCTGCGTCGATGGTGGGTTGTATTTTTTGTAATATCATGCCTGCTGTTGGTGCTGTGTTATATACCCGGTATTGCTCACGAGGTGAAAGGCGAGTCGCGTTGGATTCGGTTACCTGGGCTACCACAGTTTCAGCCGTCCGAACTTGCGAAAATATTTGTTATCATGGCAATTGCGGCATGGTATACGCATTTTCAGACGGAAAACCGGACTTTTTATAAAGGAATGGTGCTACCGGGTCTTCTTTTGGGTATACCTGTATTATTGATTTTCTTTGAAAAAGACATGGGCACCGCTATGGCCCTTGGTGCTGCGGGTGCCGTTATCATGTTCTGTGCAGGAACCCGATTTGTGTATCTTGGTGCTGCGGGTGCGATTGCAATTGCAGGGGCGACGATTGTGATTAAAGCGAATCAGGAGCGCATGGGGCGAATACATGCTCTATTTGATCTTGAATCTGATAAATACCGATTAGGAGATGGATACCAACAATTGCATGGTCTTTACGCATTTGCCAATGGAGGGGTTAATGGCACTGGTCTTGGCAATGGAGTTGAGAAACATGGCTATTTGCCCGAGGCACACACAGACTTTATTTTCCCTGCCATTGGTGAAGAGCTGGGGTTGTGGTTCACACTTGGAAGTGTGTTTTGTTTTGTCGTTATCGTTGTGCTTGGTATTTCGATTGCCATGAATGCGAAGGAGGTCTTCGGCAGGCTAATGGCTGTCGGGCTTACCAGTATTATTGTTATTCCTGCGATGATGAACATCGGGGTGACCACTGCTGTGTTACCTAATACGGGTTTACCACTTCCATTCATCAGTTATGGAGGGACTAACCTGATATTTACATTGATATCTGTAGGACTGCTTATTTCGATACACCGGCATACAATCTTTACTGATCGGAAAGAAATGCCGCTAATTAATGAGAAGAAGCAGTGCCTGAGGATCTGATTATTCTGGAACTTGGGGCGAATGGGGGAAGTTCTTTTGCGTGAGAGCTTTTGCCGTCAGAAGGAGGAATGATATAACGCCGTAGGTTAGTCCCAGTATAACCCCAATATCAATGATGCCGCGCCAAGGTTGGGGGGCGAGCTTAACGAGTAATATAAGACATACGATTCCCGATGTCAGGATAATGACGGTGATACGTGTCTTACGATTAGCATGGAAGTAGCCCATGCAAAACAAAGGTGCAAGAAGAACGTGAAGTGGTGTTGGGTTGTCTCTGAGATATCTCACGCGAGCAGCAGTTCGCGGCGAGAATTTCTTCTGAAAACCACGATACCCCTCGGCGACAAGCATAAACATGGTAAATCCTACAAGCACGATCCATTGCCAGCTGCTGAGACTCATTTCAAGTGCTTCAAATGCATGTCCTGACAATCGATACATGGCGCTACCAATGAGAAGGCAAACACCTGTCACACCCCAAAATGGACCAATAAATCGCATTCCTTATTCTCCTCGTGCAGTATGATTTGTAAAGCCAGAGGTGATGTTTTTAAGCAAGACCACAAATAATTTAGCTGAGGATGTTCTGCACGATATGTCCATGTACATCGGTGAGACGGAAATGGCGGCCTTGGTATTTGTATGTAAGCTGCTCGTGATTGATACCAAGTAGATGAATCATGGTGGCGTGAAAGTCGTGGATATGAACGCCGTCTTTGACGACGTTGTAACCATAGTCATCATTTTCTCCGTGGGTAACGCCTGGTTTGATACCACCGCCCGCCATCCAGATAGAGAAGCAGCGCGGGTGGTGATCGCGACCAAAATTATTGCCGAGTGGACCCTGACTGTAGTTGGTGCGGCCAAATTCTCCTCCCCAGATGACGAGGGTATCATCGAGCATTCCGCGAGCCTTAAGATCGGTGACGAGTGCTGCGGACGCCTGATCGGTTTCTCGGCACTGGACTCCAAGTTTTTTCACAAGGCTACCGTGTTGATCCCAGCCTTGGTGGTAGAGCTGGATGAACTTCACGCCGCGTTCGGCGAGTCGGCGAGCCATCAGGCAGTTAGCGGCATAAGTGCCGGGGGTTTTGGCGTCTTTTCCGTAGAGCTCGTAAGTAGTTTCTGATTCATTGCTAAAGTCGGTGACTTCCGGGACAGAAGTCTGCATCCGAAATGCCATTTCATACTGTGCGATGCGTGTTTCCAGTGCGGGGTCGGATGTTTTAGCGAGTTGTTTGTGGTGCAGTGCCTGCAGCGCATCGAGCGCCTGTCGGCGTGTGCTTGCACTAACACCATTGGGGCGATTCAGGTATAGCACAGCATTTTTATCTGGGCGGAAACGCACGCCGTCATGTTTGCCCGGAAGAAACCCACTGCCCCAGAGGCGTGATACCAGAGGCTGGCCACCTTTGTTTTTGGTATTCATCACCACGAACGATGGAAGATCCTCGTTATCCGATCCGAGGCCGTAAGAAAGCCACGAGCCGATGCTGGGCCTACCGGCAATTTGTGAACCCGTCTGCATCATAGTGATCCCGGGGCCGTGGTTGATTGCCTCCGTGTGCATGGATTTGATGACACATATGTCATCGGCAATCTTCGCAATATGCGGCAGTTGGTCACTTATCCATGTGCCTGATTCACCGTGTTGTTTGAATTCAAAAGGTGAGCCGACCAGCGGCAAGGTAGCCTGATTACCAGACATTCCAGTGAGGCGCTGACCCTTACGCACGCTGTCTGGGAGCTCTTTACCGTGCTCTTTAATCAGTCGAGGTTTGTGATCAAAAAGATCAACCTGTGAAGGGCCACCGGATTGGAAAAGGAAGATCACACGTTTTGCCTTGGGCGCGAATTGCGGGGAGTCGAGAATGCCCTGCGCAATCGCCTCCGGACTGAGGGCATTGGAGAGTGCTAGACCACCCATGCCCATACCGAGGCTGTTTAGAAAATGGCGACGGCTCATGCCGATGGGGGAATCGTATCCGGTGCAGTGGTTCATCGTTTCAGCAGACATTCGTCGAGGTTGAAGATCGTGTTCACCAGGATGGTGGCTGCGGCCTGGTGGGCGTCATCGATCTGATTTGATTTTGGTGTGGCTCCTACATTAAGAAGTGCGTTGGCTTGGGCTGGGTTTTTCTGGAAATAGGCAAGTTGGTCACGGTAGAGCTTGAGGAAAATTTCCTTTTCGGAGCTGTCCGGTACACGGCTTGTGAGTGTGCGGAATAGGGTTTCGACCATTGCTGGCTCCTGTTCTTGTTTAGGAAACTCAGTAAGTATTTTAACTCCTAATACCCGGTGTGTCTCGACGAATTCCGGGCCATTGAGTAGAACAAGTGCTTGCAGCGGTGATGCGGTGACATCGCGAGAGACGCGACACACAGCACGCTTCGATGCGTTGAACGTGGTCATTACAGGGGCAGGTGAAGTGATCTGCCACCAGGTGTAGAGACTGCGACGGTAGAGGCCGTTTTTCATATCCGGCTTCATCGGTTTGAGGCCATGGGCAACCTCGTAGGGACGGACTGAGGCACCCCCGACTTTATTGTCTAACAATCCGCTGGTGGCGAGTGCCTGGTCGCGGATCATCTCTGCACTTAAACGAGATGCGTTGCCGCGCGATAGATAGATATTCTTTGGGTCTTTCTCACGCATTGCTGGTGTGGTGACCGTGCTTTGACGATAAGTGGCTGAGAGCACCATGCGCTTGAGTAGTTTACGAACATCCCAGCCGCTATTCATGAAGTCTCTGGAGAGCCAATCGAGTAGCGCTGCGTGAGTGGGTCTATCACCCTGGCTGCCAAAGTCTTCTGGTGTGGCGACGATGCCACGTGAGAAGATCATTTGCCAGTAGCGGTTCACTGTGACCCGCGAGGTCAGCGGGTGGTTGTCAGATAGCAGCCACTTGGCGAGTCCGAGTCGGTCTTTTTTCAATCCTTCGGGGAAGGGGGGGAGTGCGTCTGGTGTGCCTGCAAAAACTTCTTCATCGCGAGCGTCGTAGGCACCACGATTAAGTAGGTAGGTTTTCTTTGGCTTGGGCATTTCTTTCATCACCATGATCTCGGTGACTTTGTCGTAGGTATTATAGCGTGCTGCGCGGGCGGTCTGTAATTCCTTCAGCGTGGTTTCATATGCCGGGGAATGATTCTGTAGGTAGTATTCGAAGAGCTGCTCTTTTTCGGATTCTGTTAGTGAGGCAGGTGATTTGGCGATAAGTGTATCTAGTGATTTTTTATTCCACATTTGCTTGGCCTCTATCGAGCTAAGCGCGCGGGAGAAAACCATGAAGTCGTCGAGCTGCCCGTTCTTGAATCCTTTATCGCGAGAACGTTGTCCAATAAAGAGACTCTTGCCGCTGCCACTGCCAAGAATTCCTTTTGTTAGCTGGTCTCGTATAATTTCGCCGGAGTCACGTAATCCATTGATGTAAATATTGAGTCCTGAAACACGGCTAGAACCATTGTAGGTGATGGTGACATGTGTCCACTTCTTGACAGGCAGAGGTTGAGATGTTTTGAGACGCAATGCATTGCCGGGCCAGAAGTGAATCCACGCGGCACTGAGTTTTCCATCTTCAATCAGAAGTTCGTATCCTCTACTTGCCGAGTCTGTCCATGCTCTGGATTGGTGGAAAATAACCGCCCGCTCATGGTGTTCATCAGGTTTGATCCAGAATGAGAATGAAATGGGCACCTCACGGTTCACTTTGGGCACTCCTCCAACTGTTATGGCATGATCGCCGGTGAGCTTGACTGCGTTTCCGTCGACTCCTTTAGGCACAATTTTGTTGGCGGCATTGGTGGGTGATGGTGCTTTAGGGTTTGCGCTGTTAGGAAGCTTGTTTGCTTCGGCTGAATTAAACGTTAGGTGAGTGAGGATTCCCTTCCATGCTTGATGCGTTGGGCGGTCGGCTAGCCATGCCTCGAATGCTTGTCGCTCGGACTGTCTAGTGGCGGCTGCATTGCTCTCTGCTTTTTTAAGAGCCGCGTCTTTGCTTGCTATGTCTTGTTGTTGAGCTTCGGTGGTCAGTGGCAGCACTGGCGGTGGGGGTGCTGCCGAATCGTAATAAGGATAAAGTCCAGCTTCATCGATGTTGGCAAAGAATGCCGACATCTCATAGTAGGATTTCATCGGCAGAGGATCGTATTTATGGTCGTGGCAGCGGCAACACTCCATAGTGAGCCCTAGGAAAGCAGTGCCGAAGGTGTGAAGGCGATCTGCCACATACTCAACACGAAACTCTTCCGGAACACTGCCACCTTCAGTTTTTTGTGAGTGCAAGCGGTTGAACGTGGTTGCTTGAATTTGTTCACGGGTCGGATTGGGGAGAAGGTCCCCAGCAAGCTGCCATGTCATGAACTCGCTATAGCTCTGGTTTTTTCGGAATGAGCCGATCACCCAATCACGCCATGGCCAAACGAAACGTGCTCTGTCAGTCTGGTAACCAAAGCTATCGGCATAGCGTGCCACGTCCATCCACTCGTTGGTCATGCGTTCGGCGTAAGCATCCGTTTTAAATAGTCGGTCGACTGCTTTTTCGTAGGCAGTGGCGGTTTTGTCGGCGAGAAAGGCATTCAGCTCAGCAACAGTCGGGGGTAGTCCGGTCAGATCGAATGTCACGCGGCGCAGCCATTTCTCCTTGCTGATTTCCCCGGCGGGTTTCAACCCGTGCTTGGCAAATTTTGCGTGGACGAACTGATCGATCTCGTTACGTGCCCATGGAGTTATTTCTGGAACGGAAATCTCCTTCGGCACGGGAATGTATGCCCAGTGCTCGGTGTATTCGGCGCCCTGCACGATCCAGGCATCGATGATTGCTTTTTCCTCCTTACTTAATGTGCGATTCGAGTCTGCAGGAGGCATCATGTCCTCTCCTGTCGCGTGGATTCGCTCGTGCACGCTGCTTTTTTCCAAACTTCCTGCGACGATTCCCCAGCCGCCATCTTTCAGTGCCTGTTTGGCGTGTTTCTCGGTATCGAGTCGGAAATCCGATTTCTGGTTATCCGCATCTGGGCCGTGGCAGTGAAAACATTTGTCCGAGAGAATGGGCATGACCTCATCATTAAAACTTACTTTTCGATGATTTGATGTTGTGGAGGTATCATTTGGGGGGGTGTGTTCAAGAGAGTTTGACGTTTCTTTGACACAACAATTGAGTGTAGCCGATGTGATCAAGCCCAGTATGACATGTGACAACTTGTTGATGTGAGTAGCGGAATTCATCAGTGAAATTACAAAAGCAATATTTCCCCTGTTGTATACAGCGGTTTAGCGAATGACTCTTACATAAAAATTAGGTAATAGGTAGCATTGCTTTGATTTAACACCATTGTAAAATACGCATTTTTTGAGTGCGGGTGACATTCATCACAATGGTGCTAAAAAAAATACTCAAAGCAACCTCGACTGGGAGTTTAATTAGTTTGAGTTTGTTCGCCATTACATAGTTTTCCCGACTATCAGCATTGTTCGTCGACCATACGACGACTAAAGTAATTATGTTGAAAAGAAGCCACATGGTCCACCATAGTGGAAGGGTTTTTTCCAAACTGTGGTCGTTGCCGTAACTTGTGCGACGAATATCTTTCATTGCCATATATGGCTTCCATAAATTTAACACAGGAATGAAATAATGGACCACCGACCATACTGGGGTGATTTTCATGTGAGGAGCGTCTAGTAGCCATGCATTTTTGCAGACGCGATTGATCCAAGCGCATGAAACAATTGCTATGGCAAAGTAGACCGACTGTTGCCCGATAGATACTAATATAGTGATCTGATCTAGCTTTGTGATATAGTTAGACAGCGCATTTCCATAGGATTTCTCGCTGTATAGTTGAAGGTAGCTGAGGAAACCGCTTGAAAACACCGTTAGGAATACATTCGATACAAGTAGGGTGACTAGCATCACCATTAACTTATGATTGTTGCGAAATAATCCATATGGCCCATGAACCACTGAGATCGGTGCTTGCTCAGTGTGATTCATCTTGCAGGTTGGCGGCTTGTTTGGTTTTTCCTCACGTGCGCCATGTCGGTATCCTTAATTTTCAGGTGGATGGTTTTTTGTCCAGATGAAATGCCTCATGTACAACCCTAGCGGCATCTTCGATTTTCGTCTCATTGACTGTGACGGCAATCTTAATCTCGGACGTTGAGATCATGCCAATATTGATCTCTGCATTGCCGAGGGCTTGGAACATCTTGGCCGCCACGCCCGAGTGCGAGCGCATTCCTATACCTACCGTGCTCAGTTTGGCGAGACCGGCTTCGGTCTCGATCTGGGCATTATCGGATATTTCTCCTATCACAGGTTTGAGTGCTGCTTGGGCACGACCTAGATCATTGGTGTGCATGGTGAATGAGTGGCGAGCCATACCATTACTGGCAATATTGGAGACGATCATATCCAAGTTTACTTCGGCATCGGCAAGACATCCGAGAATTCTTCCCGAATTACCGGGTAGATCTGGGATTTCGGTGATAGTGACGCGGGCTTGGGAGCGCTCGATTGAGACTCCTCGGATGACTACTGCTTCCATGGTGGGATGTTCTTCGGTGACTATAGTTCCTGGGTTATCGTTTAGGCTTGAGCAAACTTCAAAGACAACACCATATTTTTTGGCAAATTCAACAGAGCGTGATTGCATGACCTTGCTGCCGGAGGATGCCATTTCCAACATTTCATCGTAGGAGATTTTCGGTAGCTTGCGTGCGTTTTGAACCACGCGTGGGTCGCAGGTGTAGACGCCATCGACGTCGGTAAGGATTTGGCAAAGGTCAGCCTTTAATGAGGCGGCGACTGCGATTGCTGTGAGGTCGGAGCCGCCACGCCCGAGCGTATGAATAAGTCCATCATGGGTAATGCCTTGGAAGCCAGCGACAATGATAACTTTTCCTTGATCAAGCCAGTTACGCATCATGGTGGAGTCAATCTCGTCGATTCGTCCACGTGTGTGGCTACCAGTTGTTTTGATGCCTGCCTGACGGCCTGTGGCGGACACGGCATCCACCCCCATACTTTGTAATGCCATCGAGACGAGTGCAATCGACTGTTGTTCCCCGCTTGATAAAAGCACGTCGAGCTCACGCTCCGGTGGGGCGGCATTTAGATTGTTTGCCATGCCGATGAGTTTATCGGTGACACCACCCATCGCGGAAACCACAGCAACAACGTCATTACCTTCGTCCCGAAGCTTTTTGATTCGGGTGGCGACGTTGCGAATGCGGTCGAGGCTGCCGACGGATGAGCCGCCGTATTTTTGGACAATCAAAGCCATGCGGCTCGGAGCATAGTTATCATCTCAGCTGGGTCAAGCTTGGTGAATGGCAGCTGTAGAATATGATCTCTTTTCTTTTCTTTGCTATTCTTTTTTCTCATGATAATAGGGCATCCTTTGAAATCGCATCTATGAGCCAGCCTACCGCTTTACCCGTCTCGGACAGCTTAAAAAATGCTGTCATTCGCCTTGCAGGATACTCTCAAGACGGGATCCAGTCCATTGGCGCATTTCTCGCCCAATTGGCAGGATCGACAGCGCAGGATGTAATGACCTACATGACGATCCCGTCGACAATTTCCGGCGGTCCATCAATCTTCCAAGTGCACCTTGGGTCTGGAAAAGTGCTACATCCGGGCGACGAGGCAGATACCCTAGTGGCTTTCTATCAAGACTCATATCAAAATCACCTTAGTTCTCTGAGAGATGGGGGGATTTGTTTTTATGATTCTGACAAGGTGGAGGAGATCACAGAGGAGCGAGGCATCATTCATATTGGTGTGCCATTCACATCGGCAACCATCGAAGCTATCGGAGGTACTGCCAAGGACCGCGGAAAAAATATTTTTGTCCTCGGTATGTTGTGTGCGGTATACAAGCTCGATCGTGAGAAAATCACACATATCATTAGCAAGAAATTTGGAGGCAAATCCGAGGATATCCTGCGCAATGCGATGCTTGCATTTGACGCGGGATATTTGTGGCCCGTGCATGATATTGATCACATGCCAATGGCGCCTGGTGAAAATGCTGAAGAAAAACGACTTTCAACGGATGGTAATACTATGCTCGCCATGGGTTTGATTGCTGGAGGTTGCCGTTACGGAGCAGGTTATCCTATTACGCCATGGACGACGATCATGGAGCAGCTTCGCTCGGAATTTCCCAAATACGGGGGGATGTTCATTCAATGTGAGGATGAGCTGGCGGCTGTCTCATTAGCGATTGGCGCTGCCTATGCGGGACATCTTGCCATCACAGGATCATCTGGTCCTGGACTTGCGCTGAAGGCAGAGGCTATAGGTTATGCATCGATGGCTGAGCTACCACTTATCGTCGTTAATATTCAGCGAGGTGGTCCGTCTACCGGAATGCCCACCTCCGTGGAGCAATCTGATCTAATGCAAGCGATTTACGGATCTCATGGCGATGCCCCCCGCGTTGTATTAGCGCCTCGGAATGTTGAGGATTGCTTCTACACAGCGGTCGAGGCGTGCAGAATTGCCCGCAAGTATTCAACTCCTGTTGTGATTCTATCTGATCAGGCGATTGCGACACGTATTGAGGCCTTTCCTGAGCCTGATCTCGAGAAACATTGGGATGATGTTGATCTTGGTCTCGACGAGCGGGGTGTCGATTTCAAGCCCTATCCAATTGATCAGCTGACACGCCATTCGCCTCCGGGGTCACGCTCAACGGAGGGTAAGTATCCAGTTGTCACTGGGCTAGAGCACGACGAGTGGGGGCACCCCTCGGGCAATCCTGAAAATCATGCTGCTATGACGGCTAAGCGACGTAATAAGTTGGTGAATCTGGCAGATTCGTTGCCTAGGCCAGAGATATTCGGGGATGATACGGGTGATATTCTGATTGTTGGTTGGGGTTCGACTTATGGTCCCATACGTGAGGCTACGGGTAAACTGCGTGATGCTGGCCACAAAGTGGGAGCACTGCATATTCGGCATATACATCCATTGCGTGTTGACCTAGGAGAGCTTTTTGAGAACTTCTCGCATGTGCTCGTGCCCGAGATGAATGACTCTGGTGTTTACGGGATCGGCCAGCTAGCAACGCTTCTCCGAGCCGTGACATGTGATCCAAAAATCAAGTCGATCAACAAGACTATGGGTATTACTTTTCGTGTGCAAGAGATCGTCGATGCCGCTACTTATGCTCTCAAGTCGTAACCCGTAATTTTTTATCTTTAATGACCGTTCCAGCAGAAAAACTTACAAAGAAGCAGTTGAAAGCCGATCACCCGACTTGGTGTCCTGGCTGTGGTGACTTTGCCGTATTGGCGTCTTTTTTCAACGTCGTTCAAAAGCTGGGCATCCCTCATGAGAAAATCGTTTGTGTAGCTGGTATTGGATGCTCATCTCGTTTTCCCTACTTTGTGAATACACATGGGATACACTTTATTCACGGTCGTGCACTACCGCTGGCTACTGGTATTTCATTATCGCGACCTGACCTCCATGTATTTGTCTTTGGTGGTGATGGTGACGGGTTTTCGATTGGAGGTAATCACCTTAACCATGCTGCCAGGAAAAACGTTAATCTTTCATACGTGGTGATGGATAACCAAGTGTATGGTCTAACAAAAAATCAGACTAGCCCTACAACGCCAATTGGTCGTCGCTCTAAAACCGACCCGCGTGGTTCTGTTGACCGACCAATTAATCCTATGGCACAGCTGGTTGCAAGTGGTGCTAGCTTCATTGCGCGCACTCATGCGGCGCAGGTGAAGCATATGAATGAGATGTTTGAGCGGGCTATCCTTCATCCCGGTTTTGCTGTTGTCGAAACTTTGTCTGAGTGTACGATGTTTTTTCCAGGAGCTTTTGATTCTGGTAATCCTCGTAAAGGCGGAGCATTTGATCTTGTCGATGAAACGAAACGTAATATGGAATGTACTGCCGAGGCAATGCAGCTTGCTGAAGAAACCGAAATTATGCCACCAGGGAAATTTGGTGTCTATCTCGAAAGTCGCCGCCCAACTAAAAACGAACTTGAAAACGAGTGGCTTAAAGATGCTCAGGCAGAGGCGGCAAACCTGAAACCAAGAGATCTTTTACGTCAAAAATTTGCATCAATGCGCTAACCAAATAAATAACAATGAAACACGAAACTCTATGCCTCCATGGTGGTCAGCAGCCTGACCCAGCAACCAACGCCTGTGCTACACCGGTTTACCGAACCAGTGCATTTGTATTTGATTCCACAGAGCACGCCGCGAACCTCTTTGCTTTAAAGGAGTTGGGTAACATCTACACCCGTCTAATGAACCCCACAACGGATGTGCTTGAAAAAAGAGTTTGTCTGTTAGAAGGGGCTCATGAAATGGCTGGCCTAGCGTTCGCTTCCGGCACGGCAGCTATTTTCAATAGTATTATCAACCTTGCAGAGAGTGGAGATAATATTATTTCAGCACGTAATTTATACGGTGGATCATACACACAATTTAACGATATTCTTCCCAAAATGGGTATTGATGTGACTTTGGTTGATTCGTCTGTTCCGGCTAACTTTGAAGCTGCAATCAATGAAAAGACACGTGCGCTTTTTTGTGAAACTGTCTCCAATCCAGCTCTTGAAGTTGCTGACCTTGAGGCCATTGCTGATATTGCACACGCTCATGGGCTGCCACTAATCGTGGACGCGACATTTTCGACGCCATACCTAACAAATCCACTTGAGCATGGTGCAGATATTGTTGTGCATTCTCTCACTAAGTGGTTTGGTGGGCACGGAATTGGGATTGGTGGTCTAGTTGTTGATTCAGGGAAATTCAATTGGGCTGGTGGTAAGCATCCGCTGTTTGACGAGCCAGACACGTCATATCACGGATTGCGTTGGGGGCATGATTTGCCAGACCCGCTTGCTCCGCTGGCGTATATTCTGCGAATGCGCACTGTACCACTACGAAATCTTGGGGCATGTATTGCACCCGATAATGCATGGCAGTTCTTGCAAGGGATAGAGACCTTACCGTTGCGCATGGAGAGGCATTGTGAAAATGCATTCAAGGTAGCTGAGTATCTTAAAGAGCATCAAGCCGTCGAGTGGGTACGCTTTCCGGGTCTCGTGGATGATCCCGAGTATGAGCGCAACCAAAAGTATTTGAAAGGCAAGGGTGGTGGTATGGTTGTTTTTGAGTTAAAAGGCGGTAGCGATGCGGGGCAAAAATTTATCGAGTCTTTGCAGTTATTCCTCCATCTTGCTAACGTGGGTGATGCTAAAAGCCTGGCAATCCATCCGGCAACAACAACTCACAGTCAGTTAAATGCTGTGCAGCAGCTTGCTGGTGGCATTTCACCAGGATTGATTCGTCTCAGTGTAGGCATTGAAAATATTGAAGATATTGTAGCTGATCTTGATCAAGCGCTCAATGCGCTAACTTAACATATAACGCTGTGAAGAATTATTTTTTGAGTTTGTTTATGTTGCTGCCGCTATGTGCGCATGCGGACAACGAAGGCATCGACACCTACTGGAAGATTGTATCTCGCTCGGTCAAAGAAGGTGATTTTAAATCCTACAAGGCAACATGTCACCCCGATGCTGTGCTTGTCAGTGGCTCAAAAAAAGTGAGTTATCCCTTGAGTATAGCTCTCAAGAGGTGGAAAAAAGAGTTTGATGATACCAAGGCGGGGAAGCGTAAATCTAGCGCTTCCTTCCGCTTTCAGAAGCGTTTTCGCGATGCAACAACTGCATTTGAATCAGGTATCTTGCTCTATGAATTTTCCACAGATGATGGCAAATCTGGTAAAGATTATGTTTTTCTCGATGCGTTGTTAGTCAAGGAAAAGGGTAAGTGGCTAATTATGATGGAGTATCAGAAAGGGCCAGCAACTAGGCAGGATTGGGAAAGGCTGAAGCCCCAGTGATATTGCGATCGATAGCTTCCCTCTTATAACTCATATTTGATTCCTGGCCGTGGTATTATAGTTTCGCAGTCAGGAAGCTTTTCCTTGAGCTGCTCTGCAAACCACTCAGTCGCTTCAATATCACCATGAACTAAAAAGGTTTTTTTGGGAGCGACGCGAAGAATGTATGCTAACAAATCCTCGCGAGTGGCATGACCAGAAAAGTCAAAAACATGCATTGGGCAGTTGAACTGCACGGGGTCTTGTTCAGGGTCAAGATTGATTAGGTCACCACGTTTCCCTGCACGAATATGACCAGCTGGTGTAGCTGGATCAGCATAACCTACGAAAAGCAAAGAGTTCTTTGGGTTGCTGATAAATCCTCTCGCGAAGTTGTTAGAAACAGTTTTTTCCGTCATCATGCCCGAGGATAGGGCGTAAATGCCGCCCGGTTGGTAAACAATGGGGGCACGTTTTTTGCGTCTTCCTCCGGTCTTTATCTCCATGTCTTCGAGGATGCGAAATCCGGGTAAGTTGCGCGGTGTTGAATCGGCAAAATCGTCAAAGATATGTGTCATCTTTGTGCTTAGCCCCCCGATATATGTGGGGGCATCAGGGATTAGTCCTTGGCGCTTGAAGCGGTCAATCATTGTCAGAACTTCCTGTGTTTTTCCCATTGCGAAAACCGGGATTAGCACGGATCCACCACCTTGGAGGCAGCTGTTGATTGCTTGGGCTAATTTGAGCTCCTCACCGTCACGTGTGTATTCTGGGTCGCGTGGAGAAGCGCCTCGTGTGGTCTCAATTATTAGAGTATCTATATCTTCATCTGGAAGATCAGCGCCGGGAATCAGTGTTTGTTTTTCAAATTGCACATCACCAGTGTAGAATATGCGGCGACCTGGTGTCTCTAACATGATTCCCGCTGATCCAAGTATGTGGCCAGCATCGTGGAAGGTGGCTCGCAGATTATCATTCAGGTTGAATGTGCGCTCGTAATTGAATGTACGCCAGCGTTTCTCCAAACGGTCTAGTTCGCGGTGGCGGTAAAATGGGTAGTCATTGATGCCGAGTTCGACGCGCTTACTCTCCATGACGTTGACTGAGTTGTGTAACAAGGCATCGACCAATTTTGATGTCGCGGGAGTCATGTAAACTTCGGCATCTGGTTGGTCTTGCATTAGCACGGGTAACGAACCAGAGTGATCTAGGTGTGAATGAGAAACAAAAATTGAATCGACGCTGTTTGTTTGCAGTTGGTTATGTGCGGGTAGCGAGTCCAGACCTTCTTCTTTTGGGTGCATGCCGGAATCTAGAACGACACGATGTCCTTCGAGTTCAACGAGGTAGGAGTTAGCGCCTATTTCGTTTTTTCTGAGTAGGGATTGGAATGTCATGGATGTGTTATTGCTCACTTGATCGGGTGTCGGTTCCCATGAGCTGTGCTTTGGCTTGACCAATCAGAAAGATGGAGCCGCAGATTAACGCAGGGGTAGTTTTATTCAAATCATTCACGACGCTCAGAGCATTATCAAGGCTTTCATGAACTGTATAAGCTATACCACTGGGGAGAGCCGATTGTAAGTCCACTAGGGTGAGAGTGCGTGCAGAATTTGTAGGGGTTAGATGTAGATTCTCTGTGATTGGGGCTATTATAGCGAGCACCTTGTCCGTGTTTTTTTGTTCTACGGCTCCAAAGATAATGTGTGCTTTTTGATTTGGATATTGGTCTTCCCATGTGGCTACGAGGGCAGTCGCAGCGTGGGGATTATGTGCAGCATCAAGTATGATATTGTAGTTGTCGAGTTTCTCAAACCTCCCGGGCCATGTAACTTCGCTCAGTGCTTGACGCACGATATCCGAGTTCAGAGGTAATTTGATTCGGTCGCAGGCGGCCACAGCAAGAGCGGCATTTTCACGTTGGTGACGTCCGGCAAGGTTGATGTGATAACCTTCAAGCGAGTGATCAATGAACTCAATGGGCGAGATGTTTCTGTTCGCTTCTTCCTCGATCACTGTGTGTGCGGTATGTTCTTGTGCAGCGCTTATGACGGGTTTGCCGGGCACGATGATGCCAGCTTTTTCAGTGGCGATTTTCTCCAGCGTATCGCCTAGCCACTGCGAGTGATCCATGGCAATCGGTGTGATCACAGCGATATCCGCGGGGACAGCGGTGGTGGCATCTAGGCGCCCTCCCATACCTGTTTCTAGAATGATGAGCTCGCAGTTTTGTGCGCGAAAATAACGCATCGCAACAGCAAGGGTAATTTCAAAAAATGTCGGGTGGTTTTCCCAGCTGGCTACATGGTTGCGAATATCTGTAAGGTATTCAGCGATTATGGATTCGCTAATCATTACACCATTTACTCGAATGCGTTCGCCGTAATGGAGCAGGTGAGGAGAGGTGAACAATCCGGCACGGGTGCCGCAGGCACGGGCCAAAGAGTCAATCATAGCACAGGTAGATCCTTTGCCATTGGTTCCGGCTACATGAATGACTTTTACGCCGGCTTTAGGAAAACACAGTGTCTCTTTTAGCAGTCTCCGTGGCTGATCCAGCCCTAACTTGATTCCGAACTGCTGTGTGGAATATAGCCAATCGATCGCATCTTTATAGATCATTTGTTTGGGATGGATGGGTATCCAGTATCACAATAAATAAATGCTCGATATTGGATACGCTAGGGCAGCATATAACCTAACAGCTGCGCAAGTTTTTCGCGCAGATCTCGGCGTGGAACAATACTATCGATGAGTCCATGCTCTAGCATAAATTCGGCAGTCTGAAATCCCGGAGGTAAGTCTTGATGGGTGGTTTCCTTAACCACACGCGGCCCTGCGAAACCGATCATGCATTTGGGTTCGGCGAGGTTGATGTCGCCGATTGTGGCAAATGATGCTGTGACGCCTCCAGTTGTTGGGTGGGTCATAAGTGAGATGTAGGGGAGTTCGGCATCTGCATGTCGTGCCAGTGCTGCGCATGTTTTTGCCATTTGCATGAGCGAGAGCATGCCTTCCTGCATTCGCGCACCTGAGGATGCCGATACAATTATAACACCGCGTTTTTCTTTGGTCGCTTGTTCGATCGCCCGGGTGATTTTTTCGCCCACGACGGAACCCATAGATCCAGCAAAAAACTTGAAGTCCATAACAGCGATCATCGCAGGCTTGCCCTCAATGGTGAGTGAGCCAGTAACGACTGCATCATTGAGTTTGGTTTTCTCACGCAGCATGGCGACTTTATCGTCGTAGTTGGCAAATCCTAATGGGTTTGTCGAGAAGAGTTCGGCGTTCGTCTCCTGGAAGCTGTCGGGGTCAGCAATGAGATTAATGCGGTCACGTGCTCCGATTAGGAAGTGGTGGTCACAATTTGGGCAGACCTGAATATTTTGTCTAAGGTCTAGCGTATGAATCATCTCTCCACAATCGCTACATTGTGTCCATAGGTCATCAGGCATGTTGTCCTTGATGCCGCTTTTGCCCTTGAGTGGTGGTTTCTTGAAAATGCCCATGTGCGAACAAAGGTTAAGTTCTAAATTTGAAATTCGAAAGCTAAAAATCAGTAGCTTCTACCCCATATTGCACGGCAAGATGTCGTTTCACCGGTCAAAATACATGCCGTGGGGGATTTTTCCTGCTGATCAAGAGGTAAGCATCGGATGGTAATTTTATGTTTTTTAGAGATTTCTTCCTCCTGCTCACGACTGCCTGACCAGGGAGTCATAAGCCAGCCAGGTTGGTCCGTTGCCCAGTGGGTGTCGAATGTTTCCATGTCAGTGCACTCGGTAATATTTTCATCGCGGAGTTCGGTAGCTTTTGTCAGTAAATTATTGTGGATTTCCTGAAGTATTTCGGAGGTGTTACGAATAAAGTCCTCCTTGGGGATAAACTCCTTCTCGTTAGGGGCGCGGTCGCGTCGCTGAAGACATACCTTGTTTGACTCAAGGTCGCGAGGGCCAATCTCAATACGGATGGGGGCTCCCTTTTTTACCCATTCCCATTTTTTAACTCCACCGCCAATGTCGCGGTTATCAACGTGGACACGGACGGGCTGGTTGCCGAATAGGACTTCTAATCGCAGAACTTTTGCAAGTGCTTGGCATGCGTCTACAACGGCATCACGCGTAGCTTCTTTTGGTGTGACTGGGATGATGATGATTTGTGAGGGAGCAACTCGCGGGGGGAGGATTAGGCCATCGTCGTCTGAGTGTGCCATTATCAATGTCCCAATCAAACGTGTCGAGACTCCCCATGATGTGGTGTGGGCAAATTGTTTAGTCCCATCTCGCCCGGCGAAAGAAATGTCCTCTGCCTCAGAGAAATTCGTGCCCAGATAATGTGACGTTCCTGCTTGTATGGCTTTCTTGTCTTGCACCATTGCTTCGACTGTCAGTGTCATGTCGGCACCGGGGAATCGTTCGGCCTCGGTTTTTTCGCCGGCAATGACGGGGATCGCAAGATGCTCACGCAAGAACTCCGCATAGAGCATGTGGATAGTGCGCGTTTCTTTGAGAGCTTCCTCTTTTGTTTCGTGTGCCGTGTGACCCTCTTGCCAGAGGAATTCTGCGGTGCGCAAAAATAAGCGCGGTCGCATTTCCCAGCGCATTACATTTGCCCACTGATTGATAAGCAGAGGGAGATCACGATAAGATTCGACCCAGCGCGAGAATGCAGCCCCAATAATCGTTTCTGAGGTTGGGCGAATTACGTAGGGTTCTGCAAGTTTTCCTGTTGGGACCATCCTAGACTTGCCTTCTTCATCCTTCTCCACCTCGAGCCTGTGATGGGTAACTACAGCGCACTCGGTGGCAAAACCTTCTGCATGCTCCGCTTCCTTTTCTAAATAGGAAAGGGGAATCAGTAATGGGAAGTAGGCGTTTTGATGTCCTGTTTCCTTAAGTCGAGTATCCAGCTGCTGCTGTATATTTTCCCATATTCCGTAGCCCCAGGGTTTAATCACCATGCATCCGCGTGTTTCCGAGTTTTCCGCAAGATCGGCTGCGCGAACGACTTGTTGATACCACTCGGGAAAATCTTCTTCCCGCGTGGGCTGGACTGCTGATTGTTGCTGCTTGGCCATATGAGTGGTCTACAAACCATAGCCTAAAGCTTTTCACAAGCTCGATGTGTGTAGGTTTAGCTTGGTGTGCTAACAGGCCATGTGCATGAATAGTGACAACCATAATTTATACACTCGAAAAAAACCTAATTCTTTCAACCTTTCTGCTGGTCAAACCATGTGTGAGTCAGGTAGTCTTAATCATTGATTTGTAACCATATGAAACTTTCACGTATACTCTATCCATCAGCCGCCCTTTTGTTAGGGATTTTTGCCCTCTCTGAACCTGCTCTGGCGCAGCGCTACCTCGTAGAGGTGGATAAGCCGGATTTTGAAGATCTACAATCTCCAGAAGTTGGGGGTAACACCGGCAAAAAGAATTTCAAGCCGAAGGACTGGCTCGAAGCGGAGGTGAAATTTAAGGTAACAGCATCAAGCGCTAAAATCAAATTTGTGGATCGTGTTACAGTGAAGTGGTATGTTGCTGCCAAGAATCCCAATGGTAATGGTTATGTTCTTCTGGAAAAAGAAATCAACCACATCAACGTGCCTGTTGGTGAGGACATCTATAGCTCAGTGTATCTCTCTCCAACGGCTGTCAAAAGAATTAGTGGAAGTGATCGTGCTGGTAAGAGCATCTTATCCCACGTGGGTGGCGAAATTCTAATCAATGGTAGTCAGCCTGAAAAGAAAAGCGGATATTTCACATCCAAAGGTAAGGCCGGCTGGTGGACTAGTGGTAAGCTATCTCGCTATGACAAAATCCCCTTACTCAATAAGTACGAGACGCCGTTCAAATTCCTCTGGTGGGATCGTTACGCAGAGATTGAAGAGAGGCGCTAAAAATAGGCCTTGTCTTATAAGATCTGAGACGTAAACAAACCTGCTCGCGTACACCACACAACACACACTTTCGTAACACATTTATCATTATGGCAGAAGCACAGGCTACCGTCGCACTCAACATAGGATCTCAACGCATCTCCATGGGGGTGTTCGAACCTTCTAAGAATGGGGGGCTAATCCTAAAGAGATACGATTCTACATCGATACTAGCAGACCCAGCCGCCGAAATGGCGCGCCTACCGCAGATCAGGGTGGCTGTTACAGAACTGGCCGATAGGCTTAAAATCGGTAAATCTACCAAAGTACGTTATGCTATCTCTGGCCAATCCGTTTTTACTAGATTTATTAAGCTGCCTCCAATCGAGGACGATAACGTTGAGCAGCTTGTCACATTTGAGGCACAGCAACATGTTCCCTTTCCAATTGATGAGGTCATATGGGACTGGCAGCTCCTTGAGAGTGATACAGGCGAAAAAGAGGTTGCTCTCGTTGCTATTAAGGGTGATGCGCTCAATGAGATGAATGATATTGTCCTGGGTGCAGGACTTGGGACTGCTGAAGTTGATGCTTCCCCAATGGCACTCTACAATGCTCTCAAGTATAACTACCCAGACCTGACTGAAACGACTCTCCTCATTGATATTGGTGCAAAGACTTGTAACCTCATTTATCTTGAGGGCAACCGCATGTTCACCCGCAGTGTAGCTGTTGGTGGTGCTTCCATTAGCACGGCGATTGCCAAGGAGTATGGCGTCAGTTTTTCAGAAGCGGAATCACAGAAGTGCTCTAATGGAATGGTAGCACTCAATACGGTGCACACGTCGCAGTTAGATGAGCCTACTGCGGCACTTGCCACTGTCATCCGCAACGCACTCGGTAAACTACCAGCAGAGATTGCACGAACCACGAACTATTTCCGCAGCCAGCATGGCGGCAAGGCGCCAAAGCAGGTGCTGCTCGCTGGTGGAGGCGCTAACTTGCCTCACGTTGCCGAATTTTTCCATGAGAAGCTGCGCCTTCCTGTTGAGTTCTTTAATCCACTCAAGATGGTTTCTGTCGGAAAAGACATCGATATTGATCAAGTGTCAACACAAGCGCATGTCCTTGGTGAACTCGTTGGTCTTGCCCTGCGCGAAGTTGGGAAAGCGCCCCTCGAAATTGATCTTGTTCCAGATGTAGTATCCCGCGAGCGGGATATCGAGCGCCGAAAGCCTTTCTTGTTAGCCGCTGCAGTTATTTTGCTGGTTGGTCTTGGGGCTTGGGCATGGACAAATACATCAGATAATAATGATGCTGCTGTCAAAGTCCAGGTGCTAGAAGCGGATATAGATGGTTTGGACAAATTTCATGGGCCACTGCAGAAACTTGCCAAGAAAGAGGCGGGTTTGAATCGCCGCAGCAACCAACTTATTGATGCTCAGCAAGCGAGGGTACTATGGGTTGATATAATCGACGACCTCGGGTTGCATTTCGTCAATGACAATGTCTGGTTGTTCGATTTCGATCCTGTCGTGGGTAATGATATCAATGCCCAATCAATAGTAACGAGTGATTTTCACAATTCGTCAGGTGACAAGTCTGGCATGGCCCCCATCAAAATCAGCATGCCCACTAAACCGGGCCGTCCAAAGAGGGGTCGCCCTGCTCCCGCGCCCACTAAGGTAATGATTAATGCGATCAGAGTTCAAGGTTACTGGCGTAAAGGCTCAGATGGTCATGAAAGCGTATACAAGCTGTTGGAGCGACTTCGCCAAGGATCGGAGTTTTTCAACGTGCCTGCAAACGAAAAAGCAGTTGTGACACTCCCCGACCAGATCGAGGGAGACAACTTCGCCTCACCATTTGTTTTGATACTGCCGCTCAAGAACCCCATTCCTGCGCCCATCAAGTAGTTAACACATTAACATCAAAATCAAAGAGCACTTACTTTCAGATATATCATGAGTTGGATTCAGGAAAATAAATTTGTAGCTGGTTTGGCTGGGGTTACCGCAGTAATGGGAGGTGTAATTCTCTATATCGGTAACTCACAAAGTAACGAATATGAGGAGAAAATTGCTGAATACCAGAGGCTAGCGGATAAGTTCCGTAATCTTCAAAAATCAAAACCCTTTCCTTCCAAAAACAACCTTCAGGTTAGAGAAGAAAGTATCGCTGCGTATGAGGGTGTCATTAATGATGTGGGTAACACCTTTAATGCATTCCAAGCAGGTAAAACGGAGAAGCTATCGCCGTCGCAATTTGGTAAACTGCGCGTTAAAATGGATAAAGAGCTGCGGGAATCATACGACAAAGCTGGGATTGTATTGCCTGAGAATACAGCATTTGGATTTGAAAAATACAAAAGCGCGTTACCCAAGCCGCAAGCTACTCAAATGCTCAAATATGAGCTTGATGCGGCTCAATGGCTTCTAACACAGCTTGCAGTAGCAAAGCCCACTGAGCTTAACAGCATACGCCGTCATCCGCTCGATGTTGAAAACGGCAAGGCTGTTACGACAGTAAAGTCAAGGCGCGGAGGAGCTCGTAAGGGAGTTCCAGCCCAATCATCAAAGGCTTACACGCTCATGCCCATGGAGATTGCTTTTACAGGCTCAGAGTCATCAATGCGTGATTTTCTTCAGTCCATGGTGAATTCTAAAGAGTATTTTTTCTCCATACGTGCACTTCGCATTCGCAATGAGAAACAAACACCGCCCAGTGTTAAGGATGCCAACTTTCCTGCAAATAGGGTAAGGGCCGTTGTGCCTGGTGATGACAATGAAGCAGATCCTTTTGCGGGTATTGCCTTGCCCGGGCCGGATGGTGATGAAGTTGAAATTGATCCCGGTGTTCAAGCAGTTCCCGATCCAGCTCCCCAACTCAAAACTAACAAGGGCGAGCGCATACTTATGCAGATTCTTGGTGATGAAAAAATTCATGTATTTATACGATTTGATGTCGTCTACATGGCCCCTCCCCACGGCTACGCGCCCGTCGCGACCGCGGAGTACGAGCCCGACTCCAAGCCCGCGGCCGCGCAGGTGCCCGTGGCGCCCGCCACCGCGCAGGGCATTATTCCACCCGAGCAGCCGCAACTGTTGCTCGGCCACCCCGTGCTCGTCCGT